>NZ_CP011071.1:2072500-2372500 GCF_000963865.1 Flagellimonas lutaonensis | reverse complement strand
TGCCCGAGAGCAGTTCAACCAACTCTTCATCGGCATTTTTGCCCAACTGTTTGGCATAGCAAAACTTTATGGGTACGATGGCATTGACCACCAAGAGTTCGATAAAATTTTTGGTCAGGCGCTTTTTGCTTTCTTTGGATGTTTTTCCAAACGTGTAGTGTGAATTCCAATATTCGCCTGCTGAAACTTCAAAAAAACTGACTATTTCAGAAAGCCGCTTGGCCTCAACCACTTCTGAAAAAAGGTTGGGCACCTTATGATATAGTGCCGCTACCTGCGAAAGCCTTAGGGTAGGAAAATTATTTGGCCGCAGACCGTAAAAAGCCGGTGGGCGTATACCCACACCGCCTAAATTGAATTTATTTTCCAAAAACCCATACGATTGCTTGAGCTGATTGTGGTATACATCCAAATGGTCTTCATGCAATAGGCCGGCCGTGCCGAATAAAAGGGCCTCAAGCTGCAAAGCGTCATGGGCCACTTTTCTCACAATGGAAAAATCCAGAACCCGGGCGATATCCAAAAAGGCCTCCCCGTTTACTTTTGATCCGAAACTTTTCATTAAAAGTGAAAAGAGCACTTTCTCCCAATCGTTTTGGCACTGGTCGAGCAATTCGAAGACCGCGGCCGACTTATGCTCTAACCGTTCAAAGAAAAGGCCCTCCAGCCAATTGTCAAGAAGAAAACCATCAACACTGGCAATGTCTTGTTCGCAATTGATAAAGGCCTTTTTCGAATCTTCCAGTAGTTTTCGATACCCCATGAGCAACGCTCTCGAAAGGTAATCTTTCAATACCAAGGTAGCAATGGCCGAACCATCTTTTCTGAAGACCGATACATCGTCTTCCCAAACCACGTGCAAGACCACGTTATTGTAGTTCAGATCGCTTTCATGCCCATGGGCATACCAATCAGACGACTTCACATGCAATTCTACATTGCCGGCCCATTCTTGGCCACCAATCAAAAGTCTGGCATTGAAGAAATCAGGCCCTGCCCCGTGGTTATGCGTTCCCGGGTTTTTAACCTGTACAGCTATTTTATCGGTAGTCATCAAGGACTGTCCGGAGAACTTTTGGTACTTCCAAACAAAATGGAGTAAATCTTCACGCATTGCACTAAGGTAGAGATTGCTCACCAATTACCGGCATAGGTCAAATCATCACCCGATTTGAACCGTAGATAATCGTACTTCAGGCTATTGATCTGTCTTATGTGATGATAATCGTGGGCGAGCCAATTGACTAGAAACGATTTGGCAGAAACCTCACCCAAACCCTGATGCGTGACCTTGCTGTTCCAATTCGGATTGTTCAATGAGTAAAGCCATATCACAGAAGCGTTTCTTTCTTTCAAAAATTTCATCAATATCTCGTCGAAATCTTGGCTCAGGTACGACCTTTCTACCGGCCAAGCCAGTTGATCGAACGGCTTAAGGGGCAAATCTGGGGTTTGCAAAACATGCCTGACCCTTTCTCTGAAATCTTCTACCTCCTCATCGAGCAAATGACAAACAATCTCTAAGAGGCACCATTTTTCTGGGTTGGGCTTCCATTTTCTAATCTCAAGGGGAATCCCTTCCAGTAAATGCTTGAATACAGCCCTGTTTCTTTTCAGTTCAACTATTATCGCTCGAGGTTCCATTAGGGTTCAGCAACCTCCCCTTCCCATTCGTTGAAGCCCCCCATCAGATTGTAGGTCTTTGCAAACCCCAACTGGTTCATAAGGGCACAAGCCTGACCACTACGGTTACCAGAGCGGCAGTAAACGTAGTAATTTTTGGATTTGTCCAGTTTTTCAACCTTATTCAAAAACTCTTGTCCAAGATAGATATCGATGTTGGTCGCCCCGGGTATGTACCCTTCTTCAACCTCTTCGGGGGTACGAACGTCCAAAATATAAGCGTTTTGGTCATTGGCCAATTGTTGGGCCCATTCTTCTTGTGTCAAATCTGCCATGTCTATCAGTTAAATTTTTTCAAAAATAAAAATCCGGAGCATTGCCCCAGATTTTAATCAACTTATTATTTTCTTTTTAGACCTTTATCGAACACCCAATGGCCTTGGTAGTGGTGACCTCAATTTCGTCGCCGGCCAACATGGCATCGACAGCGTTTTCAACATATTTTTCCTTTACACGCTCGGCACTTTGGTAATTGTCGTCGATGGCACCTATGTATCGTACGATGTTTCCCTTTTCATTCTTTTCCAACAAAAATACATGTGGTGTTCTGCTGGCCCCATACTGCGGAAATATTTTCTGGCCCTCATCCAAGAGGTATGGAAAAGTAAAGCCTTTTTCAGAAGCCCGTTTTTTCATGGCCTCAAAACTGTCGCCCGGTTGAACGGCTGGATTGTTCGGATTGATGGCGATTACCGGCACACCCTTTGGTTTGTACTTGGCATCCAATGCGATGATGCGGTCTTCGTATGCCACTGCGTACGGGCATGTATTACAGGTAAAAATCACCAAAAAGCCCTTGGCATCCTTATAATCAGATAAAGAAACCATTTTGCCATCAATATTCTTCAATGAAAAATCTGTCGCCACATCACCAATGCCGTAACCTTTCATTTCTAATGAGGGCCCGGTAAACGAGGTGAGCGCCAAAACAAGTGCCAAAGCGGCCAATTTCTTTGAGATATCCATAATGGTTGTTTTATAAAAATTTGTCCAATGCGGTTTTCAATTCCTCGTAGGTAAAGCTACGTTCAAAAAAAGCCCGCTTATCGCCTTTGTAAATGAGTGTGGCGGGAATACCCCCGCCCCATTCTTCATCGATCTGTGGAATCCAATCGTTCATTTTTGGGTCGTCAAGAATGATGACCTTTGATTGGATATCCTTCTTTTCGACAAAGGGCTCCAATTTCGATTTCCACATCGAGGGCATATCCAAACTCACCAAAACCACCTCGACCCCTTCATCTTTCATTTCCTCATTCACCCTTTCGAAATAGGGAAGCTCTTTGATGCAGGGTTTGCACCAAGTGGCCCAAAAGTTGATTACGTGTACCTTGCCATCGGTCTTGTTCAGATAAGGCTTGAACCCTTCAAAGTCGTACACCGGAAAGTTCACCTCAACAGGCGGTGCGGTAGTTTCTGCATCTGCATATTCGGGCGCCGTATCCACCTCTTTGCCCTTCTGCTTGGTATTGCAGGCCCCTATTACAAGCAGGGCCATCAAACAAAAAATGTGCAAGTGCTTCATTATATACATTTTAAGTTCTTAAAATTAACCAATGCCACAATGGGCTTATAGCTTTTAACAAAAATTTATCGGTTCATATGTTGTACAGGTCGAAGAAATAGATTTACATTTGTATATACAATTATTGTAATGACATGAATGTAGAAGAGGTCATCAAGACGACAAAAAAAATTCCGTTGGAATCAAGAACCTTGATTCATATGACCTTGGTACACCATAAAGTCAACGATATATTGGCCAATGCCCTTAAACCCTTTGAAGTGTCGTTGCAACAATTCAACGTGCTGCGGATCCTACGGGGGCAAAAAGGGGTACCGGCCAACCTATCGACCCTCAACGAGCGCATGGTCACCAAAATGAGCAACACTACCCGGTTAGTGGATAAGTTGATCAACAAAGGCTATGTACACCGAACCATTTGCAAGGCCAATCGCCGCAAGGTAGAGATTACCCTGACCGATAAAGGTGATAGGGCGTTGGCAAAAATCGATGTTGCCGTGGCCGATGCCGAAAAAAAGATTGTCAAAAATTTCTCAAAAAAAGAGCTTGAAGAGTTGAATCGTTTATTGGATAAATTTTAAGATGGAAACCGTACTCGAAAATAGAACTTGGCGCTACGCCACCAAAAAGTTTGATACCCACAAAAAAGTTTCTGGCGGCGACCTTGACATATTGTTGGAGGCAACCCGCCTGAGCGCATCTTCCTATGGGCTACAGCCCTATCATGTGTTTGTGATTACCGACCAAGAACTAAAAGAAAAGCTGAAACCTGCCTCTTGGGGGCAATCACAGATTACCGATGCCTCGCATATCATCGTGTTCGCCAACAAGACAGATTTTGGAGAAGAACTGGTGGATGAGTATTTACAGAATGTCAGCAAGACACGAAACATTCCGGCAGAGAATTTGAAGGGATACAGTGACTTTATGAAGTCTAAACTGTTAGGCCTTTCAACTGAAGAAAAAAGCGTTTGGACATCGAAACAGGCCTATCTCGCCTTCGGAAACATGATGCAGGCAGCAGCAGAACTGAAAATAGACACCTGCCCCATGGAGGGTTTTGAGGCCGAACGGTACAATAAAATCTTGGGGCTTGATGGTAAGAACCTGAACGCCGCCGTGGTACTGGCCATTGGGTACCGTTCAGAAGAGGACGAGACACAGCATTATCCGAAAGTTCGTAAATCAAAAGAAGAATTATTCACCTATTTATAAATATAAAACAGAAGTAAAACAACAATTAATTGAAAATCATGAAAAAGAACACTTTAAGTTTGGTTTTGACCTTAGTCTTTGGCTTATCGGCCTTGGCAAATCCCGTTGACGGGGAGAAAAAAGAAGTAAAGACCGATGAAAGTAAGGTAACTTGGAAAGCCTACAAGGTTACCGGATCACATACTGGGACTGTCAATCTTAAATCAGGAACCTTGATATTCGATGACAATGGCATGCTGACCGGGGGCGAATTTGAGGCAGACATGACCAGCATTACCGTCACAGACCTTGAAGGCGAGTACAAAGACAAGCTGGAAGGCCACCTAAAATCTGACGATTTCTTCAGTGTGGCTAACCATCCATCTTCTAAGTTGGTCTTCACCAATGTCAAATCTACTGGTAAAAACGCATACGAGGTTACAGGTGACTTGACCATTAAGGGCATTACAAAGCCTGTGACTTTTGACGTTTCGATTTATGGAAGTAAGGCCACGGCAACCATGAAGATTGACCGCGCTCAATACGATGTTCGTTACGGCTCCGGCAGCTTCTTCGAAAACCTTGGCGACAAGACCATCTATGATGAATTCGATCTAGTGGTCGATCTGGAGTTTTAACAATTCTTCATTCCGGCCTCACTTCGACTTCGCTCAGTGAGCGACCAGAATGTGGTTTAGTGTTTGAAAATCCCGTTCCCTGGTTCCCCCGGGGCGGGATTTTTTCATTTTGGTTTGTCAATACCAATTTCCTTTCTATATTTGACACTGTGAAGCAAACAACGGTACATACTTGGTGGTGGACAACCTTACGTCAGATGTCGTGAGCTAGTCCCTACTATATGAAACATATAAAAAGGCCTGTCGTCACGACAGGCCTTTTTCATTCCCCTCTTGAGACCTTTGCTGAGCGCAGTCGAATTAGGGGTGGCCTGACCGCAGCGTCAAGGCGGGGTGTGTAAAATTTTAGAAAACAAAATGACTTATCAATTAAAAACACATTACAAACACATCTTGGCAGACACCATCACTCCCGTGAGTGTGTATCTGAAGATGCGCGATAGGTTTCCGAACAGCATTCTGTTAGAGAGTAGCGATTACCACGCCAACGACAACAGCTTTTCGTACATCTGTTGCAACCCGATAGCCTCCATAAAAGTACAGGATGAAAAAGTGGTACAGCAATTTCCCGATGGTACTTCCGAAGAAATCCAAATAGAAAAAAAAACCGACCTAACGGCCGCCATCGATGCCTTTTCGAAGCGGTTTTCCACAACGGACAATGGCTTCAAGTTCATCAACAATGGACTTTTTGGTTACATGGCCTACGATGCGGTGCGGTATTTTGAATCCGTCGAAATCTCCAAAAAGGAGAATTCGGTGGCGATTCCCGATATTTTTTACGCGGTCTATCAGAACATCATCGCCATCAACCATTTTAAGAACGAGGCCTATATTTTTGCGCATTGTTTTGATACGGAAAACAATATCGAAGAGCTACACCAACTGCTTAAAGCCCAAAATTTTGCCACCTATAATTTTTCGAAACAGGGCGAGGCCGTTTCCAACCTAGAGGATGAGGAATATCGTGAGCATGTGCGCTTGGCCAAAGAACACTGCCATCGCGGCGATGTGTTCCAGTTGGTGCTCTCACGTCGGTTCTCACAAAGTTTTAAGGGCGATGAGTTCAATGTGTACCGTGCATTGCGCTCCATCAATCCCTCACCCTATCTGTTCTATTTTGATTATGGTGATTTCAAGATCTTTGGTAGTTCGCCAGAGGCCCAATTGGTTGTGAAGGATGGCAAGGCCGAAATACACCCCATAGCAGGCACCTACAAGCGCACCGGAAACGACGAAAAAGATGCCGAACTGGCCAAAAAATTGGCCGCTGATGACAAAGAGAACAGCGAGCATGTGATGTTGGTCGATCTCGCGCGCAACGACCTTAGCCGCAATGGTAATGCCGTAAATGTGGAGACCTACCGTGAAGTACAATACTTCTCGCATGTCATCCACCTGGTATCAAAGGTGACCGGACAAAAAAAGAAGGATATTTCGACATTAAAAATTGTGGCCGATACCTTTCCGGCAGGTACCTTGAGCGGGGCGCCCAAGCATATGGCCATGCAACTCATTGAAAAATATGAAAAGACCAATCGGGCCTATTATGGTGGTGCCATCGGCTTTATGGATTTTCACGGAAATTTCAACCATGCCATTATAATCCGTACGTTCTTGAGCAAAAACCATACGCTGCATTATCAGGCGGGCGCCGGATTGGTGGCGGCCTCGGACCCTGATACAGAGTTGCAGGAAACCTACAACAAACTGGGGGCCTTGAACAAGGCCCTTGAAATCGCAGAAAGAATCTAAGATGGCCAGAAAAGTATTGATGATCGACAATTACGATAGCTTCACCTACAATCTGGTGCACTATTTAGAGGATTTGGATTGTGAGGTGCTGGTAAAACGGAATGACCGATTGACGCTGGATGACGTGACGCCATTTGACCAAATTGTGTTGTCGCCTGGGCCAGGAATTCCCGATGAGGCAGGGTTACTCAAACCCATCATCGAAAAGTATGCGCCCACCAAGCGAATTTTTGGGGTGTGCTTGGGGCAACAAGCCATTGGGGAGGTCTTTGGAGGAAGCTTGGTTAATTTGGATCAAGTGTATCATGGCATCGCCACTGAAATAAAAATTGCCCAGAAAGACTATATTTTCAAGGATATTCCCAAGAAAATCGAGGTGGGCCGCTACCATTCTTGGGTGGTACATCCTGAATTACCAGAAGTTTTGGAAGCCACATCCTTTGATGAAAATGGGCAAGTGATGTCGTTGCGACACAAAGAATACGATGTACGGGCAGTACAGTTCCACCCTGAATCGGTATTGACTCCGCATGGAAAGAAAATATTAGAGAATTGGCTGAATAATATCTAAATAGTTGTCGTTCTTGCGAAAGCAGGAATCCAAAAGAAGCAATAGATTCCGCATCAAGTGCGGAATGACAAAAAAAATAGCATGAAAGAGACTTTAAATAGATTGATAAACCACGAAATGCTCACCAAAGAGGATGCCAAGCAGATATTGGTGAACATCGCAAAGGGCGAGTACAACACCAGCCAGATTGCAGCCTTCTTGACCGTCTATATGATGAGAAGCATCAATATTGAAGAGTTGGAAGGGTTTCGTGATGCCCTATTGGAACTGTGCCTAGCAGTGGATCTGAGCGAATACAACCCAATAGATCTCTGCGGCACGGGCGGCGACGGAAAAGACACCTTCAATATCTCGACTTTGGCATCATTCGTAACTGCCGGTACTGGCATCAAGGTGACCAAGCATGGTAACTATGGGGTTTCCTCAAAATGTGGCAGTAGTAATGTGATGGAATTCTTGGGCATAAAATTCAGCAATGAAGCAGATTTTTTGCGAAAATCCATTGAAGAAGCAGGTATCTGTGTGTTGCACGCACCGTTGTTCCATCCGGCCATGAAAAATGTGGCACCCATCAGACGAGAACTGGCCGTAAAGACCTTTTTCAATATGTTGGGGCCGATGGTGAATCCCGCCTTTCCGAAAAACCAGATGGTCGGGGTATTCAATTTAGAGTTGGCCAGAATGTATGGCTACCTGTACCAAAACACCGATAAGAACTTTACCGTGCTGCATGCGCTCGATGGCTATGATGAAATCAGTTTAACAGGTAATACCAAGACCATTTCAAACGGTACCGAAGGCATGCTGAAACCCGAAGATTTTGGAGTGGAAACCATTCAAGCCCATGAAATAGTGGGCGGTGACGATATAGCCGAATCCGCACAAATCTTCATGAACGTGCTGAATGGCAAAGGCACCGAAGCCCAGAACAATGTGGTCTGTGCCAATGCGGGGATCGCCATTGCCACGGTCGAAAACATTGATGTCAAAGACGGATTTGAAAAGGCCAAGGAATCGCTTTTAAGCGGTAAGGCATTGAAAGCGCTAAAAAGATTGCAAGAGTTGAGTAAAAATTAAAAAAGTCTCCTCTCCCGTGAGAGAGGGCTAAGGTGAGGGCAATATGAACATACTAGACAAAATAATCGCCGACAAACGCAAAGAGGTGGCACTAAAAAAATCGTTGCTACCCGCTTCGCAGTGGGAGCAATCCGTACTTTTTGAAAGGGAAACCTATTCATTGGCAAAAGCTCTGAAACAAAGTGATTCGGGCATCATCGCTGAGCATAAGCGACGTTCGCCCAGTAAAGGCACCATCAACCAACATACCAACGTGGCACAGATGGCCCAAGGCTATCTAAAAGCAGGGGCAAGTGGAATGAGCGTTTTGACCGACCTTAAATATTTTGGTGGTTCACTCGAAGATCTGTTATTGGCTCGGGCTTCGGTCGAGCTTCCATTGCTTCGTAAAGAATTTATCATTGACGAGTATCAAATTTTGGAAGCCAAGGCCCACGGAGCCGATGTCATTTTGTTGATTGCCGCAGTGATGACGAGAGAGGAAATCAAAATGCTCTCTGAACTGGCCAAAAGTCTCTATCTCGAAGTTTTGCTCGAAGTGCATAATGAGGAAGAACTTCAGAAATCCATCATGCCCAGTCTTGATATGTTGGGCGTTAACAACCGCAACCTAAAAACCTTCGAGGTCAGTTTGCAGACCAGCAAATCATTGTCAGAAATGATTCCAGATGCGTTTGTAAAGGTTTCTGAAAGCGGTATCAGCAATGTGGGAGCCATCAAAGAACTACGAGAATTTGGGTATCAGGGCTTTTTGATCGGCGAGAATTTTATGAAAACAGATAATCCGGGCAAGAGTGCTGAGGAGTTTATAAACAAATTAAAAACATAATTGTCATTTCGAATCCGCCTTTAGCAGAGCGAAATCTCATGAGATTCCTCAATCGCTTCGCTCATTTCGGAATGACAAAGTGAAGTAAAAATGAAACTGAAACTCAAAATCTGTGGCATGAAATACAATCCAAAAGAAGTGGCAGCCTTGAAGCCCGACTATCTCGGGTTCATCTTTTGGGAGCCATCTTCTCGGTTTTTTGATGGAATGATTTCTTCACTGGATCCCGAAATAAAAAAGGTGGGGGTTTTTGTGGATGCAGAAAGGGAAGAAGTACTTGAAAAAGTCAAAAAATATAAATTGGATGCCGTACAGCTGCATGGGAAGGAGAGTGCTGAATTTTGCAAAGAATTAGAAAAGAATCTATTTGTCATTTCGAACCGTCATCCTGAGCTCGTCGAAGGAAAAGGTGAGAAATCTAAAGAGATTCCTCAATCGCTCTGCTCATTTCAGAATGACAGAAAAATTGACATTATAAAAGCCTTTTCCATCAATCCCGATAGCTATCGGGATGAATTTGACTTTTACGTGCTCAAAGAATACGAAGATGTCTGCGACTATTTTCTTTTTGACACCAAAGGAAAGCTTCCTGGCGGCACGGGGCTTACTTTTGACTGGAAAGTATTGAAAGACTATCCGTCCTCGAAACCCTATTTTCTGAGTGGCGGTATCGGACTCGAAAATTTGGATAGCCTTTTGTCATTCCTGCGAACGCAGGAATCCAAGTACTGCCATGCCATCGATGTGAACAGTCGGTTTGAAACAGCGCCAGGGCTAAAGGATGTTGAAAAACTGAAAGAGTTTAAAAAAATAATCACGAGGATTGGAAAGACAAAGTAATCTATTATCCAGCAACAGATTGCTTTGCTTCGCTCGCAATGACCAAAAATATGAAACATAACATCAAAAAAAGTTCCCCCTTTGGGGGCGGAGGGGGCTTTCACGCTGACGAACGAGGCTATTACGGAGAGTTCGGGGGAGCCTACATTCCAGAGATGCTCTATCCCAACTGTGAGGAGCTGCGCCAGAACTATCTCAAAATAATGGAGACGGAAGACTTTCAAAAAGAATTCAAACAGTTGCTCAGAGATTATGCGGGCCGCCCCACTCCGCTCTATTTTGCCAAGCGGTTATCAGAAACACACGGCACAAAAATCTACTTAAAACGCGAAGACCTATGTCACACGGGGGCACATAAGGTAAACAATACCATCGGTCAGATTTTGATGGCCAAAAAACTGGGCAAGAACCGCATCATTGCCGAAACAGGCGCTGGCCAGCATGGTGTCGCCACCGCTACTGTCTGTGCACTCATGGGCATTGAATGTGTGGTGTATATGGGCGAAATCGACATAGCCCGACAGGCACCCAACGTAGCCCGTATGAAAATGTTGGGTGCCGAGGTCAGACCGGCCAAATCGGGGAGCCGAACGCTAAAAGACGCCACCAATGAGGCCATTCGCGACTGGATCAACAATCCCGTGGATACCCACTACATTATCGGTTCGGTGGTAGGGCCGCACCCCTACCCAGATATGGTAGCGCGGTTTCAATCAGTGATTTCCGAAGAAATCAAATGGCAGTTACAAGAAAAAGAAGGCCGTGAGCATCCAGACTATGTCGTCGCTTGTGTAGGCGGAGGCAGCAATGCCGCGGGGGCGTATTACCATTATCTAGATAAGGAAGCGGTGGGCATCATTGCAGTGGAAGCCGCGGGAAAGGGCATTCATTCAGGTGAAAGTGCCGCCACCTCGGCCTTGGGCAAGGTGGGTATCATTCATGGCAGCAAAACACTGTTGATGCAAACCGATGACGGACAGATAACAGAGCCCTACTCTATTTCCGCAGGACTCGATTACCCTGGTGTGGGCCCCATGCACGCCCATTTGTTCAAATCTGGGCGTGCCGAATTCATCTCCATTACCGATGATAAGGCGATGCAAGCGGGGCTGGAAGTTGCAAAATTAGAGGGCATTATTCCCGCTATCGAGACCAGCCATGCCTTCGCGATCTTTGACCACAAGAAGTTCGATACCGATGATGTGGTGGTCATCAATCTGTCAGGACGTGGGGATAAGGACCTAGATACCTATATTGACTATTTTAATTTGTAATTGTCATTTCGAACGAAGGTGAGAAATCTCAAGAGGTTTCTCAATCGTTCCGGTAACAAACGGAACTCATTTCGAAATGACAAAATCAAGAAAATTAAATGAACAGAATCAAACAAAAACTCCAAGAAGACCAAAAACTCCTCTCTATCTACTTTACAGCAGGCTATCCTAAATTGGATGATACAGTACCTATCATCCAAGAATTGGAAAAAAACGGTGTCGATATGGTTGAAATAGGATTGCCTTTCAGTGATCCCCTGGCCGATGGACCGACCATTCAAGAGAGTTCCACAGCGGCTTTAAAAAATGGCATGACGACCGAAATCCTTTTTGAACAACTGAAGGATATACGCAAAACGGTTTCCATCCCCCTTATCATTATGGGCTATTTCAATCCCGTGCTGCAATATGGCGTAGAGGATTTTTGCAAAAAATGTGCGGAAATCGGAATCGACGGACTTATACTGCCCGACCTTCCCTTTGATGTATATCAAGAAGAATACGAGCATATTTTCAAAAAATATGGTCTTATCAATATATTTCTTATCACTCCACAGACGAGCGAAGAACGCATTCGAAAAATAGATGCCGCCTCTGATGGATTTGTCTACATGGTCAGCTCGGCCAGTACCACGGGCACAAAAACAGGTTTTGGAGCAGAACAGCGCGAATATTTTGAAAAGATTGCCTCGCTTTCGCTCACAAACCCCCAAATTGTAGGCTTTGGCATCAGCAATCGCGAAACTTTTGAGCAGGCCACCAAAAAGGCGAAAGGAGCCATTATTGGTTCGGCATTTATCAAGCATTTGACCCAAAATGGAGTCGCCAAAATCAACACTTTCATCAAAAGTATCAGGGTATGAAATTTATCAACGACTGGAGAATAATCATCGTTCTATGTATCACCTTGGGCCTTGCACCCTTCTTTCCTGAACCACATATTTGGGGAAAGATAAAGTGGATTGCAGGCGGTGCCGCGGGCATGCAAGCAATGGACTGGTTCGATGTGATTTTTCATGGATTTCCTTTTGTTTTGCTGCTGCGAAAAATAATCTTGGCCCTCTTAAAAAAATAGGTCTGCGCGTTTAAGAGAGCTTGTCAATGATGGCAAGAAACTTTACCTTTCAAACAGAATATAAAAACATGAGAAAAATAGGTTTTTCGCTACTTGCACTACTACTGTTCACCAATGTTTTTTCACAAGATTCCACCGCCTTGAAATCACAAGTGGCGCAGGCCATTCAAGATCTGCGTGACTTTGTTGCCATACCGAACGATGCTTTGAACCCAGACGATATCGATGACAATATTTTTTGGCTCAAAAAACAGTTCGAACAACGCGGTTTTAACACCGCTATACTTGACACCGAAAATTTACCCTTGTTCTTTGCTGCCCTACCCATGGATGATGCCAAACCAACCGTGTTGATATATATGCACTTTGACGGACAATCGGTGGATCCCAGTATGTGGCAACAACCGAATCCGTACAAGGTGGTACTGAAAAAACCTGTTGACAATGGCTTCGAAACCGTCTCGTTTGACGAATTGGGCAATGACATCAACTACAATTGGCGCTTGTTCGGGCGTTCGACCTCAGACGATAAAGGGCCCATCATCATGTTCTTGAACGCAATTGACTTGTTAAAAAAAGACAACAAAGCGCTGTCTTTCAACATCAAGGTGATTTTGGACGGTGAAGAGGAAAAAAGCAGCAAACCACTGCCCAAGGCGGTACAACAATATGGTGAGCTGCTGCAAGCCGATTTCTTGCTCATTGCCGATGGTCCGGTACATTCGTCGGGCAAACCCACCATTGCCTATGGCTGCCGTGGCATCACCACAATGACACTCATCACCTACGGCCCCATAAAGCCACAGCACAGCGGGCATTACGGAAATTATGCCCCCAATCCCGGATTTCAACTGGCACAATTGCTGGCCACCATGAAAGATGCTGAGGGCCGTGTAACAATAGATGGCTATTATGACGGTATTTCACTGGATGAGGAGACCAAGGCCATTTTAAAGAGTGTGCCCGATGACGACAGGGCCATTGCTTCGACCTTACAATTCAAATCGGCCGAGAAGGTCGGAAGCTTTTATCAGGAAGCCCTCCAGTATCCTTCGCTGAACATTCGCGGCTTAGGTTCAGGATGGATCGGCCCCAAACGCCGTACCATAGTACCCGAAAGTGCCACTGCCGAACTCGATTTGCGGTTGGTGCCCGAAAGCGACGGCAACCGATTGAAGCAGCTCGTCAAAGACCATATCTCAAAACAGGGCTTTCAGGTGCTCGATCATGTGCCCTCAAAAGAAGAGCGGTTGCGATATGATAAAATCGTCACTGTCGAAGAGGGCAGTGTCACCGATGCCTTCCGCACTGATTTGGACAACCCCTATGGAAACTTTTTGAACGATGTTCTAAAAAATACCTTTGATGAAGAGGTAGTGCGCATTCGCATCATGGGCGGTACCGTGCCCATTGCTCCTTTTATCAATGAACTACAGATACCAGCTTTTTTGGTGCCCATGGTGAACCCTGACAACAACCAGCACAGCCCCAATGAAAATTTGAAGATTGGGCAGTTGGCCTATGGAATTCGGGCGTTTTACAATATTTTAAGTGCTCAAAAGCAACAATGATCAGTGCTATTGCTTCATCTACAAGGTTTTAGCAAGGCTTTAACGGATTTTCTATTTCCTGCTTCTTATATTCTTATAAATCAATTTATTAACAATAAAAAATATACTATGGGACCTATAGAAGACAATAGAAAATTCAAAAGAAAGCAAGAGCAGAGCAATCCTACCAATCCGACCGGTAACACCAATATTGACACCAACAAGTTCGATATTGATGAAAAGACCATTAAAGACCAACAGAGCAAGAAGTAGGATTGCTACCCAACGACAATAATATCCCGCCAAATCGGCGGGTTTTTTTGTGCCAAATAACGTTGTCATTCTATCGACAAAAGAACTTTGGGGCACTCCCAAATCTCTTTAAAACAGTGAAATAGGTTTTTTGCCGAAAAAAAAGCCGGTTTGCCCTGCTTTTTTGGCATCTTTAATGGCCAGTCATAATTTTAAATACCCAATCTTACGAACATGATTTACAAAGCTATCGTCATTGATGATTCTGCCATTCAACGACTGACTACCACACATTTGGTCAACAACCATCCCAATCTTAAGCTCATCGGTTCCTTCAGCAATGCATCCGAGGCCCTAACCACAACTATTCTGGACCAAGCAGAAATTTTACTGCTCGATACCATGTTAAGTGATATAGACGCTTTTGAAGTGTTGGACAAGGTTGCGTTCAGGCCGGCCATTATTATGATGCACGCTTCAAAGAACAATGCCGAAGAGAACCAGATTCATCGTATCACTGATTATTTGGTCAAACCGATCAGCAAAAAAGAGTTCGAGTCGGCGCTGCAACGGGTGATAGCCGAAATAGAGGCCTCACGAAAGTTTAAGGACGTTCTCGGTTCGATCAACAAAAAAATCAACCAAAAGTAAAAAGCAGGCCATCTTAGGCCGAGTTACGACTGGCATTGATATTTCCATATAGCGAACGTGTCACTATTTTCTCGTACAACTTGCTGAACTTAGAGTTTTTGGTGATGTGGTACAATGCATTCTGCTGAATTACCAAGAGTGGCAAGACAATCTTTTCGCGAATTTTCACAGATTCGCGCGAGACCACTTCGTCTTCCATCAAAATCTCATGCCCAGAAACCTGCAGCAACATTTTCTTTGACAGTTTGTATTCGTCAAAAAGAATATTCCAGAAATCTCCGAATTCCTTGTCATCTGCCATATAACTTGTCAGGTCGAAATTGGTCTTTGCCAACGACATCATACTATTGTGCATCAGCGCCCGAAAAAAGGGAACTTCTTTGTACAGTTTCTTTACTTCATTAAAGCGACCTTGTTTTTTTAGGGTATATATGGCAGTTCCCAGGCCAAAATAACCCGGTACGTTCTGTTTTAGCTGGCTCCATGAGCCCACAAACGATATGGCCCTTAAATCTGAAAGGGTCAATTTTTCTTTATTTCCGCGTTTGCCCGGCCTACTGCCGATATTGGCCTTTGTATAATATTTCAGCGTACTGCGCTTCTCTAAATAGGGGATAAACTTATCGTGCTGCTTCAGTGCCTCATATTTCTCGTAGCTCAATTCTGAGAGCTCTTCGATCAATTTTCTTTGGGCTGCCGAAATTACATGTTGCTTGCCAAAAAGGTTGTTGCTCAGACCCGCTGTCAACAGCTGTTCGGCGTTGTGCATAAACTGCTCTTTGGTACCGTAGGTACTGGTAATGGTCTGACCCTGTATGGTTAGCTGTATCTCGTGGTTGGCCACATCTTTGGTCTGTGCGGCATAGAAACGGTGCGTCTTGCCACCACCACGGGCAGGCGGGCCGCCCCTGCCATCAAAAAAGATGGCTTTGATCCCGTTATTTTTACAGACCTTGCTCAGGGTTTCCTTTGTGTTCAATATAGACCAGTTGGCCTTTAGATAACCTCCGTCTTTGGTGCCATCAGAAAAGCCCAACATGATGGTATGCGCGTTATTTCTTCTTACAAGATGTGAACGGTATTCAGGTATATCAAAAAGGGCTTGCATCACTGCTTCTGAGGCATCCATGCCTTTCATGGTTTCAAAGAGCGGCACGATATCAAAGGTAATCTCATTGGTTTTCCACCCACACCAACGGAACAATCCAAAAACAAACAGCACTGAAAAAATATCTTCTGAATTACTGATTATATAGCGGTTGCAGCCCTCTTCTCCGTTTTTGGCCTGAATGTCTTTTAACTGCCTGATGTTGGCTATGGTATCTTTGACTATATCATCGCTATAATCAGATGGTTTCAGTCTGAGGTCTTTTTTCAATAACCAGTCGACCAATTCATTTTCTTTCAACTCACCAAGGTTCTCTTTGATGGCACCTTCTTTTTTTAAAATTGCCTCGACTACAGCTTTGTGCTTTCGATGGTCTTGGCGAATGTCCAGTGTGGCAAAATGCGTCTTGAAGATATGTACACGGTCGATCAGGTCGTCAAGCTCGTTCAGGTATAGAGAATGGTAATCTTTTACCAGTAAATCACGTATATCAGAGAGTTTTTCTATTATCTCGGAATAGCCCAAGACAAAATTCTCTTGAAACATGGCCTTGTACAGGTTGGAGTTGAGCGCGTTTAACGGATTTTGTACTCCTTTAAAGGTCAGTTTTTTACGAAGCTGCTTCAAATCATTGTAGTAGCATTTCATCAATGTCAGCCGAAGTTCATCGGCAACCTGTCTGGTGGTCTCTGCCGTGACATAGGGGTTGCCGTCTCGGTCACCGCCCGGCCAAAAGCCCAGCTTGATGATATTGTAATTGTCAAAATTGGCATCTTTGATGTTTTCCCTGACATATTTAAAAAGAGAGCCTACCGCATCATAGTAGGTGTAGCGCAATATGTGTATGATGTTCTTGGCCTCTTCGAGCGGAGTAGGTTTCTGTGAGTTGACCAACGAGGTGAGCCCCAATTGTTGCAAGGTCATATCAATGTCATCGATACGGTTTTCGTGGATCAGACGCTGCAATTCTGAAATAATGTCGAGTACCGCAGGCGTATAAAACTGGGTAGGGTGGGCGGTCAAAACGATTCGCGCACTAAAGCTGGCCAGCTTCTTGGCAATCTTGTCCCAGTTTTTGCTCTGATCTACCAACTCAAAATAATCTTTAATGGACAGTGATTCAGAATACTCCTGTAACTTCTTGAAAGCGGCATCTTCCACACTGTCGTAGAGCACAACTTGTCGCTCAACATACTGTATGATCCTGAACATAAAATCAATACGGGCACGTTCGTCGGGCATGCCGGCAAAACTTGTAAAAAAAGCCTCCAGTATCTCTTGGGGGTCTTTGCCCTGTTTCAGGCCTTTCTCACACTGGTCGAGCAAAATGGGCACCAAGATGCCCACATTTTCCATATCGGTATATGGTAAATTCAAAAAAAGACTGTTATAAACATTGAATCTATTGGTAACCGACTTTTTAAATTCCGCTAAACGTTCTGACTGCTTTACTTTGCTCATTGAATTCAAGCCTTTTAAAAGTTGTACCCTTAACTTGGCAAGGCCAAAGGTCGTGATAAAACACTAATCTTTCCACTTATTTTATGTACGTCACAATATAGGATACTGGCCAAAAAAAACTAACAATCAAAGGTTATTTTTAGAAGAAATCTTGGTACTGAAGCACCCTAAAGTCAATGGTATTAAAATTTAGATTTTTGTTCTTCATTTTTTTATAGGATGGCAAGCTGCCCACCGCCCGGTTGGCCGCACCGGATGGAGCGGTCAGCGATATCGTCTTTATCACCTTTTTGGTAATCGGATGCTCAAACCTGTGGATTCGCGGTACTTTATCATTAAGCACCTCAAGAACCACCGAATGTTGTCGGCACAGTTTCCGGAAAAAATATTCGGGACCATTTTTACTGTTACCGCCCGTAAACAAAAGGGTGTTGACGGTAGAATACTTTACTAAATATCCAAAAATATCACGCAAAACAACTTTTTGCATACCTAGGTCAGAAGCATCTACTTTGGCCCGTTCGGCACTTTCAACAATATCGCATATTCCTATCTTTTTCTCTATTAGGAATGCCTTGCGCTGCGCAATGGCCTCTTGGGTGCTCTCAAATTTCAGCCCCAATTTAAAGATACGGTCAAGAATGGGCCACAATTGCCCGTCTCGGCTACCATAGCAAAAATCAACATCGCCTTCTTTTAAGGCGTCCATAGAAAACCTTGGGGGTGGCAACGTGCCCACAATCAGCTTTTTGACCCCGTCGAACAAAAAAGGTGGGTATGGATGGCGGTGGAGGAACACATCTCAAAGGTAAGAATCCCTTAATTTTGAACAGCCCTTTGTTTTTCTTAATTTACAAGGAAAAATTAGTTAAAGCTTCCCGTCTGCACGGGAATGATAAAAAATTATCAGTATGGGAAAAGGAGATATAAAAACGCGACGTGGCAAAATAGCCAACAAGTCGTACGGGGCCAGGCGAAAAAGGAAAATAAAAAAGCGTACCCCTGTCGAAGAAAAGGTAGCGATCGAAAAGGTCAAGAAAGGTTAGTCGACCTTGAACGTAAGTTCCAACTCACCATTTTCCGAAATATCGAGTTGATAGGTGTATAGGCCCAAGGGCAATGGATCGGAAAGGGAGTCGGGCATAAAGGAGAACTGTGTCGAGTCGGTTTCCACGGCTATGGCATCTTGTTGATAGGCAATTTCATATTCCAAATAATCTGAAAAACCACCTGCGGCCACATTTTCGTAGACTATGCTGTCGTTTCGCACCTGTACCCTCACAAAATCAAAATCGCTCAGGTTTTGGATACGCACTTGGGGAGCCATCAAGTTATCATCACGGTCTTCACAGGCTACAGAGACCAGAATGGCCAAAATACCGATTGCGCATAGGATTTTTTTCATGGTTGCCGTTTCTACCCAAAACGATCAAACACCAAAAATATTCTATCTGACGAAAACTGGCTGGTTCTCTTTTAGGGTATGTTCTTTGCTGTAGACGTAGTCGTCATAGTCAAATCCTTTAAGGTCGTCGAGTGTTTGGGCATTGGTGTCAAGCACATAACGAACCATTGATCCCCTTGCCTTTTTGGCAAAGAAACTGATAACCTTTAGCCTATCGTTTTTCCAATCTTTAAAAACGGGGGTGATTACGGGTACTTTGAGCTTCTCCTCATCAATGGCCCCAAAATACTCGTTACTGGCCAGGTTGATAAAGAGTTCGCCTTCTTCCAGCTCGTTGTTCAGGTGGTCGGTCAGTTGCTTCTGCCAAAACTCATACAGATTTTTTTTGCGTGCCACCTTCAATGGTGTTCCCATTTCAAGGCGGTACGGCTGAATAAGGTCCAGCGGTCTCAAAATTCCGTATAGTCCTGAGAGAATACGCAAGGTATCCTGCAATCTGTCCAACTTCTCTTCGGGTATGCTGTAGGCATCAAGGCCCTGGTAAACATCACCGTTAAAGGCATATACGGCAGGTCGGGCATTCTCTGGGGTAAAGGGCAATGAAAAATCTTGGTTGCGCTGCCAGTTCAATTGTGCCAAATTATCGGATATGGACATCAGTTCTGACAAAGCCTTGGGCTTTTTCTTGGCCAATACCTTGTTCAGTTTTTCTGACTGCCCCAAAAATTGTGGCTGTGTATATCTTGACGTGGGCAGCGGTGTTTCAAAATCCAATGATTTGGCAGGAGAGATGACAATTTTCATTTCGTTATAATTTTCTTCAGCATTTATCGAGCGAAAAAATAGGGTTATCCCTACCAACCGATTGGTCGCTCAACGTTTTATCAAAAATAAAAATCTAAATTGTTCTTTGGGCGTTGTAACAGACATGTTTTTCTATGCGTACATCAAGAAAACCAATGGGTCAACCCGTATGCTTGGCATAGTTTCTCCATTTTTCAATACATGCAACCATATCATCGGGCAACTCAGAATCGAAGCGCATGAACTTGCCGCTGACCGGATGTTGAAAACCAAGGGTCTTCGCATGAAGTGCCTGCCGTGGAAGCACTTTAAAGGCATTCTCGACAAATTGCTTGTATTTCGTAAAGGTAGTGCCCTTTAAAATTTTATCCCCACCGTAGCGTTCATCGTTGAAAAGGGTATGGCCAATATGCTTCATGTGTACCCGTATCTGGTGGGTGCGCCCTGTTTCCAACCGGCAAGAGACCAAGGTAACGTAGCCCAAACGCTCCAAGACTTTGTAATGGGTTATGGCCTCTTTTCCCTGCTCGCCTTCGGGAAACACCATCATCTGCAGACGGTTTTTGGGGTTGCGTCCGATAGGGCCCTCTACGGTACCCTCATCGTTCTCTACATTGCCCCAAACCAGGGCCACATATTCACGTTCGCTCGTCTTTTCAAAGAACTGGTTGGCCAAGTGTGCCATGGCGGCCTCGGTCTTGGCGATGACCAACAGCCCCGATGTGTCTTTGTCGATACGATGTACCAGACCTGGCCTCTCACTACTGTTCTTCGGTAAGTTTTCGAAATGGTGGACCAAGGCATTGATCAAAGTGCCCGAATAGTTTCCGTGACCGGGATGCACGACCATTCCTGCAGGTTTGTTGACCACCAGCAGTACATCATCCTCATAAACAATATCAAGCGGAATGTCTTCTGGGGTCAGCAAAAATTCATAGGGTGGATGCTCGAACAACACCTTGACCTCATCACCGGGCTTTACTTTATAATTCTGCTTGACAATATCGCCATTAACCCAAATATGGCCCTGTTTGGCCGCTTGTTGTATTTTGTTGCGGGTGGCATTTTCGATAAAGTTCATCAAAAACTTATCAATGCGTAGGGGTTCTTGACCTTTGGCGGCCACGAACTTATAATGCTCAAAAAGTTCGTCTTGGGCAGTTTCTTCGTTTGGTGAAGCCATCACTCTTGGGATTCGGCTTGAATACGGGCACTTTCGGGTATGTTGCCGTTACCGCAGATCAATTCTATCTTCGAGGTCTTCGGTAGTTTGTCGCCTGGTTTGATATACTTGCCCTTATATTTCATATTGTAGACCATGTCTTTTCCCAATTCGTCAATGTAGGTCACCCGCTGAACATCCAGTCCCACCGCCCGTAGCATTGCGGTCGCATTGCGTTGGGTTACCTGTATCACATTGGGCACCGTCACCTTTTTGTAGCCCGAAGGGTTAACCGTAAAATAAATCTTTCGATTGGCCTTTACCTTACTGCCGGCGGGCGGGTCTTGTTCAAGAATTGAAAAGCGCGGGTAATCAGGATTGTAATTGGTAGAGTCGAGCACCTCGTACCGAAGCCCCACCCCTTCGGCCGTTTTTCGCATTTCCATGACAGACATTTTTGAAAAATCGGGCACTTCAACAAACTCACCATGCCCCGTGGTACTTTTGAGCCAACCCAACACCAAGAAACACAGCGCAACCAATACGACCAGCGCCAAAGCCAACTGGATCAAAAAAACCTTGCTTCGCAAAAACTCAAAAAAATGCCTCATCTGTATTGGGTTGTGCGAACAAATATAGAAAAACAGTGCATTTTTGTTTACTTTGGCTCTGCTATATTAACACCTGCATGAAACAGAACATCGCCATCATCATGGGCGGCTACTCGAGCGAATACAACATTTCCATTAAAAGTGGCAATGTGGTATTCGAGCATCTCGACGATAAAAAATTTAACAAATACCGGGTCATCATTTCTAAGGAAGGATGGGCATACTTAGATGAAAGTGAAGTTAAACACCCGATTGATAAATCGGACTTCTCGATTACCCTTTCCGGCAAAAAAATACGTTTTGACTGTGTATTCAATGCCATTCACGGTACCCCGGGCGAAGACGGTCTCATGCAGGCCTATTTTGAGCTATTGGGCATTCCGCAAACATCATGCGGACATTATCAGGCGGCACTCACTTTCAACAAACGGGATCTATTGAGCACCTTACGGCCGCATGGCATCAAGTGTGCCGAATCATTTCTTCTTGATTTGGGCGACCCCATTGATGAAACCGCGATTGTCGAGAAAGTGGGGCTACCCTGCTTTGTAAAGGCCAATAAAGCTGGAAGCAGCTACGGCGTTACCAAGGTGTACAAGCAAGAGGAGTTGAAAAAAGCCGTAGAAGTGGCCTTTGAAGAAGACGATGAGATCATTATCGAATCTTTCTTGGATGGCACCGAGGTCTCCGTAGGGGTCATAACGTACCAAGGAAAGGTAACCGTGCTGCCGATTACCGAAATTGTGAGCGAAAACGATTTTTTTGATTTTGCCGCCAAGTACCAAGGCCAATCACAAGAGATTACCCCTGCACGAATTTCTAGGGCAAAGGAGCAGAAAGTTTCGGCCATTGCCAAAGAGGTTTACGAAATATTGAAACTGGACGGGTTTTCGCGCAGTGAATACATTTTTGTAGGTGACGAACCTTACTTGCTCGAGGTCAATACCACGCCGGGCCTCACCGAAGAGAGTATCTTGCCCAAACAGGCAAGGGAAGCCGGCATATCGCTCGAAGAGCTCTTCGAGAGCAGCATCTTGGAGGCCCTGAAAAAATGATTTATGAGTATATTTAAGCAAACCAACACCGTATCATGAGAAGGGCCATTTTTCCTGGATCTTTTGACCCAATAACCCTTGGGCATTACGACATCATCAAACGGGGCATTACCCTTTTTGATGAACTCATCATTGCCATTGGCATCAACACGGATAAACAGTATATGTTTTCCCTTGACGAGCGAAAGCGTTTTATCGAAGAGGCCTTTGCAGACGAACCGACTATCAAGGTGCTCACCTATGAGGGACTCACGGTTGATTTCTGCAAAAAAATGGATGCCAATTTTATTCTTAGGGGGCTGCGAAACCCTGCGGATTTCGAATTTGAAAAGGCCATTGCACACACCAATAGAAAACTTTCTGAAATCGAGACAGTATTTTTGTTGACCTCATCGGGCAAATCGTACATTAGCTCATCAATTGTTCGCGATGTTATTCGCAACGGGGGCGACTATACCGGTTTGGTGCCCGATACCGTGGTTGTCAAATAGAGGAAATCAATTCGTAAATATCTTTCTTGGACTGCCCGATAGCGTTAATCAATTTGCCGAAATATCCAAAATTCCCGCTATTACAACAAAATTTTGGGCATTCACAACATTAAATACCTGTTGTAATCCATATAATTATAGTTTAGTAGGAAATTTCCCAGATTTTGAAAGAGACCAAATCTGTTGCCTACAGCTATCTTATCAAACAATTGCCCAGTGCCACGGTTTATCTGAACACGAACTTTGAGGTGGTACACGCTTCGGACAATTGGATCAAGACCTTTGACCTTTGCAAGACAAATGTCTTCGGCAAACGCCTGCATAAATTGGTAAAACATGCGAATAAAAAATGGCTCCAAAGCCTTGACAACTGCCTACTTGGACAACGACAAGAAGGGCTTGCCAGTTTTATTGACAATCAGGGAAATGAAAAATGGCTAGAGTACACCCATTTACCATGGTATGATGAGGGCGAAAACATCGTCGGGGTCATTATGCAAGTCGATGATGTCAGCGAATCATATGGCGACCAAATGGAAATCGAACGATTGCAGACCCTATTGCAATCACAATCAGAAATTGCCAAAGTAGGCTCTTGGGAGTACGACTTGGTCACCGAAAAATTGACATGGTGCCAAATGACCAAAGCTATTCATGAAGTACCCAAAGATTATGACCCCTCGATTGAAGCTGGCATACAATTCTATAAACAGGGCCACAGCCGAAACACCATTGCCATGTTAGTGCACAAAGCTTTGGTCGAAGGCGTTGCCTTCAGAGAAAAACTTCAGATAATTACGGCCGGGGGGAGGGAAAAATGGGTATTGGCAGCTGGCAAACCCTTTTTAAAGAATGGAAAGGTTACCCGTCTTATCGGTACATTTCAAGATATAGATGAACAGGTAAAATCTGAGATTAAAACCAAAGAGAGTGAAAAATTGCTCAATACTCTAGTCGATAATCTGCCCCTCAATGTGTATGTAAAAGACAAGGAATCCCGCAAAATATTGGTGAACAAGGCAGAATGTGACTACCTAGGTGTTCATGACAAAGAAGAACTTATTGGAAAAAGTGATTTTGACCTTTATGACAAGAACATAGCCGAGATTTCAAGAAATGAAGATATTGAGGTCATGAGAACTCTGGTGCCCATTATAGGCAAAGAGACTGTGAGCATCAAAAAAGATGAAACGGCTACTACTTTTTTGACGTCAAAAATTCCGCTGCTAGGCATTAATGGAAATGCGACTGGCATTATTGGCCTTAGTATGGACATAAGCCATCTAAAAGAGAAAGAAAACGAACTCAGAAATCTTATCAATGTTACCGCGGTACAGAACAAAAAACTGATAAATTTTGCGCATATTGTTTCACATAACCTACGGTCGCACACTGCAAACTTTTCGATGCTGCTCAATTTCTTGATACAAGAAAAAGATGAGGCCGAAAAACAGCGTATCGTCGATATGCTTACCAATGCTTCAGACAACCTGATGCAAACCTTGGAAGACCTCAACGAGGTAGTGAGTATCAGCACCAATGTCAATGTTGAACGAAAACGCCTGAACGTGAACCAGCAATTGGCCAAAATTGAGCAGAACCTTTCCGCGCTTCTCAAAGAACACGAGGTTGAGATCGTGAACGAGATACACGATTCAACCGTCATCTGGTCGGTTCCTGCATATTTCGACAGTATTCTGCTGAACCTAATAACCAATGCGGTCAAATATCGCCATCCCAAAAGAAAGCCTGTCATTCGATTCAGTGTATCGAAAAGAAAAGACTATACCATATTCTCGATTGAAGACAATGGTCTGGGCATCGATATGGCCAAAAATGGTGAAAAACTGTTTGGCATGTACAAAACATTCCATGACAATAACGATTCGAGGGGCATAGGCCTATATATTACCAAGAACCAGGTGGAAGCCATGGGCGGCGATATAAGGGCCACGAGTGAGTTGAACAAGGGTACTACCTTTAATGTATTTTTCAAGAATGAAGACAGTAAATAGCATCTATATTGTTGATGATGATCCCATAACCGTTTTTGGTATTTCAAAAATGTTGGGATGTTTGGTCGAGTGCGATGATATTACCTCATTTCAAAACGGGAAGGAGGCCTTGGATGATATCCACAATCGTCTCACTTCCAAAAAAGGGCTTCCCGATGTGATTTTTTTAGACATCAATATGCCCATTTTGGATGGTTGGGGATTTCTTGAGGAATTTTTGAAGTTGGACATCCCCAAAAAAATTCGCATTAATATCGTAACCTCTTCCATCGATCCCGCAGACTACGAGAAATGGCTGCGCTACAAAAAGACCACCCACCATTTTATAGACTATAAGAACAAACCCATATTCAAAATAGAGGCGCAGGATATCGAGCATATCGACTTGGCCTCTTAGCTGTTTTAATTCACTATTTTTGTACCTCATCATCTTAAATTCCGATGAAGTACTTTAGCCTATTGGCACTGATTTTTTTGGCGGTTGTTGCCTGTGAGCAAAAACCAGAGGATATCGTGCACGAGTATACCACCCCTTTCGAAAGCTCAGACAGCACCGAAACGGCCACCTATAATGAAGCCATAGACTTCTATATAAAATTGGCCAAAGACTTTCCTGAGATCAATATTCAGACCATCGGCAAGACCGATAGCGGCCTACCGTTGCATATGGTCACCTATAACAAAGATGGCGACTTCAATTTTCAGCGCTTGGCAAAAGAAAAGGTGTGCCTTTTGATCAACAATGGCATACACCCTGGCGAGAGCGATGGCATAGATGCCACCATGCTTCTTTATAGGGATCTGGCCATTGGCAAGCTAGCTTCCCCTGAGCACGTGGTGGTGGTCACCATCCCCATTTACAATGTGGGCGGGGCCCTAAACCGCAATTCGACCACCAGGGCCAACCAAAATGGTCCGGCCTCCTATGGTTTTCGTGGCAATGCCCGCAACTACGACCTTAACCGTGACTTTATAAAGGCCGACACGAAAAATGCACAGACCTTTTCAGAGATTTTTCACTTGGTAAATCCAGATCTGTTTATTGACACCCATGTCAGCAACGGTGCCGATTACCAATATACCTTGACCCATTTGTTCACCCAACACAACAAATTGGGCGGCAAGTTGGGGGCATACCTGCATCAAGAACTCATGCCAGATCTCGAAGCAGACCTGGCCAACAAAAATTGGGACATTACCCCGTACGTCAATGTTTTCAATCGGGTTCCCGAATCAGGTTTTAGCCAATTTTTCGATTCCCCACGCTATTCAACCGGATACACAACCCTATGGAACACTTTGGGCATGATGGTCGAGACCCATATGCTTAAACCCTATGATAAAAGGGTTTTGGGCACTTACGAACTCTTGGAGAGCATGTTGGGGATAGCGGAAACCGACCATGAAAAAATCAAGGCCATGAGGCTCGAAACCATTGAAACAATGCCCCAAATGGAACAGTACCACCTAAACTGGCAGATTGATACCACTAAGGTCGGCCATCTCGATTTTAAAGGGTATGAAGCAGACACATTGACAAGCGAGGTAACGGGGCTCAATAGGCTCAAATACGACCGAAAAAGGCCTTTTACGAAAAAGGTTGTCTACCAAAATCATTTTGTCCCCGCGGATACCATTGATGTGCCCTTTGCCTACATCATAAAAAAGCCTTGGCGCAGGGTCTTGGAACGGTTGGAGTGGAACCAAATCGATTTTTTCGAATTGGAACAAGACACGGTTCTCGAGGTAGAAACCTATCGAATAAAAGACTATCAGACCCTCGGGTATGCCTACGAGGGGCATTACCTGCATTACAATACCAAGGTTGAGAAAAAGGTGGAAAAGGTGCCGTTCAAAAAAGGCGACATTGTCGTACCAACCCAACAACCAGGGGTACGGTATCTGTTGGAAACCCTTGAACCTGAGGCGCGGGACTCATTCTTCAACTGGAACTTTTTTGATAGCATCTTACAGCAGAAAGAGGGTTTTTCTCCCTACGTATTTGAAGATACGGCCCTAAAATTGCTTCACGAAGATGAACGCTTGCGCAACCTATTTTTACAAAAGAAAGCGACCGACTCAAGTTTTGCACAAAATTGGTACGCCCAACTCGATTGGGTCTATAAACAATCGCCGCATTATGAGAAAGCACATTTACAATATCCCATTTATAGGATATTGAAAAATGGTGGAATACCCGATTTCTTAAAGGCAAATTGATCAAATGCCCAGCTCGAACAGCTCGCGAATGTTCTGATAAGAGTTCTTTAGGGCTTTTTTTATTTTTTTTGGGTCTTTCCATTTTACCTTGGTAATGCCCTCTAATTTTTCAGCCTTGAGCTTTCCATCATATTTGGTATGCATGGCGAACCAATAGGTCTGCTTTAACTGAAAGTTGCCATTTCGCTTAAAAATGTGGTAAGTGGTGTGCAAATATTTGTCAACCACCAGTTTCTTGACCCCAGTTTCTTCCTCTACCTCCCTTACGGCAGCATCTTCCATTGTTTCACCCTTGTCGAGTTTCCCTTTGGGCAGGTCCCACCTATTGTTTCTGTAGATGAAGAGGATCTTGCCCTTTTTGTTGCGCACCACCCCCCCCGCAGCCAGCACCATGGGTATCTTGGCACTAAAGTGTTCTAATATCTTATCGCTGGGGTCGTAGATGTAGGCCTTTTTCAATTTCTTTTTTGACAGCGATTCAATGGCTTTTAGAATCGAATCGGCATCCAATTCAAAAAGGCTTCCGTTGACGTTGGCCGGCTTTTTAGTTGTCAATATCAGTGGGGATTCATTGACAAAAACTTTATACATTTGCGCAATGGTTTTAGACAAGAACAGCGCTCAAAAAACTGCCGAACTCTTACTGCAAATTAATGCAATAAAGTTGAGACCCGAAAATCCGTTTACGTGGGCCTCAGGGTGGAAATCTCCCATCTACTGTGACAACCGGGTCATTTTGTCATTTCCGATGATACGTAATTATGTACGGGATGAAATGGTGCGTCAGGTTGAATCGCTGTACGGAAAACCAGATGTTATTGCTGGGGTGGCCACCGGTGCCATCGGCATAGGTGTTTTGGTTGCAGAAGCCCTGAACCTACCTTTTGTATACGTACGGCCAGAGCCCAAATCACATGGGCGAAAGAATCAAATAGAAGGTCACTTAGAGTCAAATCAAAGGGTGGTGGTCATCGAAGACCTCATCAGCACCGGAAACAGTAGCTTGAACGCTGTAAAGGCGTTGCAAGAGGCTCAGGCCGACATCAAAGGTATGGTGGCCATTTTCACCTATGGCTTTGACCAGGCAATAGAGAATTTCAGGCAGAACGGTATTGAACTTCACACACTTT
The DNA here is from genome assembly GCF_000963865.1 of Flagellimonas lutaonensis. NCBI lineage: Bacteria > Pseudomonadati > Bacteroidota > Flavobacteriia > Flavobacteriales > Flavobacteriaceae > Flagellimonas > Flagellimonas lutaonensis. The sequence continues at coordinate 2,344,124 of NZ_CP011071.1, read as the reverse complement.
CTGATTATGAAACGCTGATAGGCATCGCCTCTGAAACCAATTATGTTAAAGAAGAACAATTAAAAACCTTATTGCAGTGGCGAACTGACCCATCGCAATGGAAACCTTGATATATGCACATCGAAGTACCAAAAAAGACAATTGAAAAATCGAACGAGGAAGTTTTTGGATTTTTGACCGATGTCAAGAACTTTGAACAGCTGATGCCCGAAAATATCGATAAGTTCGAAGTCATAGATGATGACACCTTTACGTTTGCCCTAAAAGGGATGCCAGAAATCGTACTTCGTATGAAAGAAAAGCACCCCCATGACAAAGTGGTTCTCGGTGCTGCCAGTAATAAGCTGCCCTTTACCCTGACCGCCGATATTTACCCTATCAACGCAGACAAGAGCGAGGTGATGTTAAGCTTTTCAGGAGAGTTCAATGCCATGATGGCGATGATGATCAAAGGGCCCATCACCAATTTTATGAACACCCTTTCAGACAATCTGCAGAACATTTAGTACAACAGCGATACTTCCTTTAGGTCGAAATACCGTATGGGGTCGGTCTCTGATTCTATGCACAACTTGCCTTCTGAAGAAACGCCCCTGATGATACCAACAAACCGATTGCCCTCTTGATCTTCGAAAGTCGAAGGTTTGTCTTTTCTGAACAGTGCTTCTTCATAGGTGTTGCGTATGGTAAGGGTGTTGTTCCTTTCCATCCAACCGAAGCGCCTCTGAAAAGCTTCGACCAACTCTTGCAATAAAGTATCAAGTTCAAAGTTGCGGCCTGTAATCGTTTTTAGGGAAGACGCCCTAGTCAAATCGCCAAAATCGGTCTGGTTCACATTCAGGCCCACACCGATTATCGAGTATTCTGTCATAGGCCCCTTCAAAATGTTTTCAATCAAAATACCCGCTATTTTTGAAGAACCTGACAGAATGTCGTTCGGCCATTTGATCGCCAAACCTTCAATGGCATGGGTTTTTAAAACATCTATGATTGAAAGTGAAACGACCATGTTGATGGTAAAGTTATCGATGGCAAGTTGGTTATTAAACTTTTTCAATGCACTAAAGGTCAGATTCTTACCGGGCTCAGATTGCCATTTCGATCCCATTTGCCCCCTACCCTGCCGTTGGTCTTTGGTGGTTACGAAAGTGAAATCTGGCAGCTCATTTTCCAAAGCCAGCACCTTTAGGTATCGATTTGTTGAGTCGGTGGCATCAAGTTTGATTATTTGCATGTTGTGCAGTGGTTTGATGGGTAGCGAACGATATGTTAAAACCTAAGACCAAGAAAACAAAAAAAACCTAACTTTGTACAAATTAAAATTATTGAATGCAGAAAAAGAAAGCTAGCGCAGATGAGCTAATTGCCTTAATTTTACATGGGATAGAAGAAGTTAAAGGACTTGATATAAATCTACTCGACCTTAGGGAAATTGAAAACACTGTTTGTGACTACTTCATAATCTGTAACGGAACTTCGAATACCCACGTCAACGCCATTGTTTCGTCAATTCAAAAAACCGTAAGCAAATCATCAAAAGATAAACCGTGGCACATTGAAGGGGCAGATAATGCCGAATGGGTGCTTATGGATTATGTGAACGTAGTGGTCCATATATTCCAAAAACATATCAGAGAGTTCTACGACATTGAAGGTCTGTGGGGCGATGCAAAGATGACCGTGGTCGAAAGCAGTTATAATCAATAACAAGATGTCAAAAGAAAACAATCAAAATACCCCCAAGAAACCAAGATTCAGTTCATGGTGGGTCTATGGTGTGATTATCGCCCTTATTTTGGGCTTCCAATTTTTTAGCGGTAGCACGTTCTCAACCACTAAAAAAACGACCACATCAGAGCTTCAAGAATACCTTAGAAATGGCGATATCGCCAAGATAGTCATTATTAGAAATGCGGGGCAGGCAAAGGTCTTTTTGACCGAGGAAGCACTCCAAAAAGAAGTACATAGAGATGTGGCCGACAAGCCCATGTTGCCGTCTTCTGGGGCGGTGCCGCAATATGTTCTTGATTATGGCGACCTACAGAACTTTGAGAACGATATCAACGAAATCAAAAAAGAGAACAATCTCGACACCATTGTCGATTTTGATACCGAATCGAATATTCTGGGAGATTTGTTGCTCTCACTCTTGCCCTTCGCCCTTATCATCGGTATTTGGATCTACCTGATGCGCAGGATGTCGAGCGGTGCCGGAGGCGGTGCCGGCGGGCAGATTTTCAACATCGGTAAATCAAAGGCCAAGCTTTTTGATGAAAAGACCGATACGCGCACATCGTTCAAAGATGTAGCCGGCCTTGAAGGGGCCAAAGAAGAGGTGCAAGAGATTGTCGAGTTCTTGAAAAATCCGGATAAATACACCTCTTTGGGAGGTAAGATTCCGAAGGGTGCCCTATTGGTAGGCCCCCCAGGAACAGGTAAGACCCTTTTGGCAAAGGCTGTGGCCGGTGAGGCCAAAGTGCCTTTCTTCTCGCTTTCGGGTTCTGATTTTGTAGAGATGTTTGTAGGTGTGGGTGCTTCAAGGGTACGTGACCTTTTCAAGCAGGCCAAAGACAAATCACCCGCTATCATCTTTATCGATGAAATCGATGCCATCGGCCGTGCCAGGGGCAAGAACAACTTCACCGGATCCAATGACGAGCGTGAAAACACCCTAAACCAACTGTTGACCGAAATGGACGGTTTTGGCACCAATACCAACGTAATAGTTCTGGCGGCCACCAACCGTGCCGATGTGTTGGATAAAGCGTTGATGCGTGCCGGTCGTTTCGATCGGCAGATATATGTAGACCTGCCAGACCTGCGCGAACGAAAAGAAATTTTTGAGGTGCATCTTCGACCCATTAAAACCGCAGAGACCCTGGACCTTGACTTTTTGGCCAAGCAGACCCCGGGCTTTTCAGGCGCCGATATTGCCAATGTCTGTAACGAAGCGGCGTTGATAGCAGCCAGAAAAGAGAAAAAAGCCGTAACCAAACAAGACTTTTTAGATGCCGTTGATAGAATTGTGGGTGGTTTGGAGAAAAAGAACAAGATCATCACCCCAGATGAGAAAAAGACCATTGCCTACCACGAAGCGGGCCATGCCACTGTCAGTTGGATGCTCGAACACGCAGCCCCCTTGGTAAAGGTTACCATTGTGCCCCGTGGTCAATCTTTGGGTGCTGCCTGGTACTTGCCCGAAGAGCGACTGATCGTGAGACCTGAGCAGATGCTTGACGAAATGTGTGCCACCATGGGCGGCCGTGCCGCTGAAAAGGTGGTTTTCAACAAAATCTCCACCGGTGCCCTTAGCGACCTTGAAAAGGTGACAAAACAAGCACGTGCCATGGTCACCATCTACGGGTTGAACGAAAAACTGGGCAATATTACCTATTACGATTCATCGGGCCAGAACGAGTACGGCTTCACCAAGCCCTATAGCGAAGAGACAGCCCAGAAAATCGACCAAGAGATTTCAAAGATTATTGAGTCCCAATACCAACGCGCCATTAAACTTTTGGAAGATAACAAGGACAAGTTGACCGAATTGGCCGAACGGCTTTTAGAAAAAGAGGTTATTTTTAAGGACGACCTCGAAAAAATATTCGGTAAGCGGCCCTTTGACAAAGAAGATGACCAAGAACCGGCAACTGTGAACGGACATGAAGCCAAAAAAGAGGAAACAACCGAAAACGAAGAGGACAAGAGCAAGGTAGAAGAATAATAAAACCAGACGATGGGCGTATTTGGAAAATTATTCGGAGGAGGAAAAAAAGTTTCCAAGGAAACGGTGGAAACCAGAGGAGAGCATATGCCCGACCTTAAAATTCCGGTAGATGAAAAATTTACCATCTATTTCAAGAAAAATGGGGGCAAGTTCATCTACTGCGAAGATTTCGATGAAGTCTCGGAGGCGTTGAAGAACATTATTTCTGAAAACAATTGGCAGCACCACCAATTCTATTGTATGGATGCCCGATTGGCACAGCGTTTTTCAACCGAAAATATTTCGTTCACCGAGAAACGAAACGAAAGTGAGATATTCTTTACCACTTGCGAGCACCTTATTGCCCACAACGGTTCTATATTGGTCTGCTCTAACCAGATAAAAGGAAAAAAACTTAGCGAACTTCCATCAAACCTCATAGTGTTCGCCACCACGAGCCAATTGGTAGACTCCATCAGTGAGGCCCTTAAGATCATCAAGGAAAAATACCGGAAAAACATCCCAGACAACATCACCACCTTAAAGCATTTTGAGCCTACCGCCGAGAACAAAAACGACTTTCTTTCCTATGGTAGTGCCTCAAAAAATGTCTACCTTTTGCTGCTAGAAGATTATTGATTCGATGAAAGAAATATTTAGGCGTGCCATTACCGGGGTGCTGTATGTAGTATTGTTGCTTTCTGCTGTTTTCTTGAGTTCAGATGCCTTTGATTTTCTGTTCATGATCTTCGGACTGGCCTGTCTGTATGAGTTCAAGAAACTGGTGCGGATCAGGGGTTATTACATTTTTATCGCCTATTTGGCACTTTGGTGGGCGTTTATCTATTTGGTAAAAGATACCACCGTCATCAACATACTCATGTTCATTACCATTGCGGTTAACCTTGTCCTCTTGCTAAACCTTTTCTCCAAAAAAAAGAAACCATTTTCAGAGGTCCAAAAATTTGTAACGGGGCTTTTTTACATAGGGGGAGGCTGTATTTTTCTCACCATGATTCCCTATAAAAACGATGAATTTGCCAAATATCTCATTATGGGCATCTTTATTCTGATATGGGTCAACGATTCGTTTGCCTATTTGGTCGGCAAGAGCCTGGGGCGCACCAAACTCTTTCCGTCAATTTCTCCGAAGAAAACACTTGAAGGTTACCTAGGAGGTCTTATTTTTGCACTGGTGGCAGCGTACTTTATGGCACGGTACGAGCCTGTGTTGGCCATACACCAATGGTTGGTTTTGGCGGTTATCATAGTCGTTGCCGGAAGTCTGGGCGATTTGCTCGAATCGAAGTTCAAACGAACCGCGGGGGTAAAGGACAGTGGGGCCATTTTACCCGGTCATGGCGGTATGCTAGACCGTCTTGACAGCCTTATTTTTGCTGCCCCCTTTGCCTATTTGGCATTAAATATATTTTCATATGTTTCATAGAGAAGGTCAAAAGATCATTCTGATAACATTCTTTTTGGTAGTTGCCGCCCTTTTGGTAGCCCAGTATTATGTGCCCGCCGATTGGGCAAGATGGTTGGTACAAATTTCGGCACTCGTGGTCTTGGTGCTTATTCTGCAATTTTTCAGAAACCCTAAAAGACCCGTTACCCCAAGTTTTGATGAGGTGCTGGCACCGGTTGATGGTAAGGTGGTCATAATCGACGAGGTGGATGAACCCGAGTATTTCAAAGACAAAAGAAAGCAGGTATCCATATTCATGTCGCCGGTGAACGTACATGTTACGCGCTATCCCGTGAGCGGTACGGTTACCTATTCAAAATACCATCCGGGAAAATACTTGGTGGCTTGGCACCCAAAATCAAGCACAAAAAATGAACGTACCACGGTGGTCATCCACACGCCAAAATTCGGTGAGGTCATGTACCGCCAAATTGCCGGGGCGGTGGCCCGTAGAATTGTCAATTATGCCGAAGAAGGTGAACAGGTAACACAGGGCACCGATGCAGGCTTCATTAAATTTGGATCACGGGTGGACCTTTTCTTGCCGCTCGACTGCAACATACACGTTAGGTTGAACCAAAAAGTCGTAGGGGCCAAGACCTGTATTGCCTCGCTTCCCAAGCAAGATGATTAGTGAAAAACTACAAAAGAAGTTCGAAAAGGCGGTCGACTTTGTCAACAGTTATACAGAGCCGCTGCCGGCAGATATTTTGTTGAAACTATACGCCTATTACAAAATTGCGAACAAGAATTTTGACAACCCGGGCAGTAAAACGCCACTGATCAATGCCTTTAAGGCCAATGCGCTCATACAGGCCAGAAACATTAGCCGGGAGGAGGCCATGAAGCAATACATAAAAATCGTCGATAAAGAAATCAAAAAATCTAAGTAGCAAGGTTGGGTTTTGTTGAACCGCGGTGTTCGAAAAAGGTAAAGTATATTCCCCCGACCATCGTAATCAAAAAGTAGAGAACCACCCAGTAGCTTCCCGTTGCAAGGTACATGTTAATTCCGAACCAATCGCCGGTCATGTATATGAAGGCCAAACCCGCAATGCCGCGCAATAGCTCGATCCACACGGCATAAGGCTTACGGTCCATCAGCGTGGTGTAGCCAAAAATACCAACAAATACAAAACAACCAAAAAGCAACAAACCATCAAATCCAATTTCAGAATAGTTGTAAAACATAAACAACATCAACGCTGTGCTGGCCAGCAACTGAAATATGGAATAAGCCTTTAAAGCATTTGAGGCCGGGGGCGCATATTTTTGGAAACTGTAAACATTCTCAATTTTGTCAATAGGGTATTTCTCTGCCACGTCGGCGGGCCGCCATCCTGTGGGCATAAACCAGATGCGAAGTTTGTCCCACCAACTTTTTGTCCGCCATGCATCTTTTGCCAAACGCCAAACATGTTGAAAATTAATAAGGATAGGGTTCCAAGTGGCCGCCGGTTTCAAGACACCGTATTGTGGTGGCACATTGTCCAATTCTTCTTGAAAGGTACCGAACATCCTATCCCAAATACAAAGTATCTGGCCCAAATTCTTGTCAATGTATTCGGGATTGATGGCATGGTGCACGCGATGTTGTGAGGGTGTGACAATGATATACTCTAACCAACCCATCTTGCCAATATGCTGTGTGTGGTACCAGAACTGGGCAAACAGGTGAATGGGCGCCAATAGGGCAATTACTTGGTTGGGAACCCCCAAAACCGCTGCAGGAACCAGCAACAGCGCAAAATACCCCACCACATTTGAAATCGACTGCCGCAGGGCACACGCCAGATTGAACTCCTCGCTGCTGTGATGAATAACATGTTGGTTCCAGAAAATATTGACATGGTGGCTCAGACGATGGTTCCAATAGCCCGCAAAATCAATGGCAATAAAGGCCACGAGCCATACCGCCCAAGTACTTTTTAACTCGATGAGTGCCAAGTTTTCGACCAAAAAGGGGTAGCTGACCAACACCAGCACCAGGCCCAACGAATCTTTGACCACATTGGTAAGGCCCGAACTGAGGCTGCTGACCGTGTCCATCACATTGTGCTTTTGGTCTTTCACAAAGTGGCCATAGAGCATCTCGATCAATACCAAGACAACAAAAAACGGAATGGCATACAGCAACGCCGTGGCATAGGTTTCCATAGCCTAAAGATAAAAATCTTTGATATCATGTGCATCGGTCAGGTCTGGCAGTCGTTCAGACCTCGGATAGCACAATACCGCCTTCGCGTGCCCTGCCACTGCATTTCGAACCGCTTCAGGCAGTTCTTTCTCGCCCCTTTTGGCATTGATAGGGCAATTTTTTAGATAGGGAAATATTTCAGCGCCCGAAAAACTGAATTCGTTCATGCTGATACGGAGTTCGCCCGAAGCATCACGGTATTGTTCCATTTCATCAAGGCCCGGTTTCTCGATAATATTTCTGAGGTAGCCATCAGAAGAGATATCCATCACGGCAAATTTGGCTAGCCGCTCATCGCTAAATCCTAAACCTGAGCCGCTGTAGGCGATGGTAGCATGGGGCGCATCGCGTTCTTTTCGCAAATCGCGTAGGGCATCCACAGAATATAGGTTATCGCCATTACAGACCGTAAAATAGGTTTCTTGCAGTGTAGGATGCTGCTCTAGGCACTGCAAGATTGCATCGGCAGTACCCAATGGCTTTTCGCGCCCTTCGGGAATGTGCTGTATGGCAAAATGTACGTTTGGCCCAAGGTAATCCTCGCTATCGTTTAAAAAATCCTTGAACCCTTGGTTTTCTTCCGAAGTAATCAAATATATGTTCGAATAACCCGCCCCAGCAGCATTCTTCAACAGGTAGTGCAGTAGTGGTTTTCCGCTGTTACCAAGCGGAATGAGGCTTTTGTGCAGTTTCTGCGCCGCCTTTTTTACCGACTCGTCCAACGCTGCCCTGCCAAGGCTTTTTTTCATGCGGGAAGAAGCCCCACCAGCCATGATGACCAAACTATTGTTTTTCATCCAATTGTCAGTTTTGCTTCATAAGCGGCCACCGCACCGGCCGATATAAACGCGTCTATTACTTTTTGTTTGCCACTTTCACTGGTGATGGCCACCATACAGCCCCCGCCTCCCGATCCAATGATCTTGGTGCCGAAAGCTCCTGCATCCCTGGCCGCTTCCATCATATTGACCATTGCCGGTGGTGTGTTTCTAATTTGGTTTTGTAGGATGTTTTGATGGGCGTCAATCAATTTGCCCAGCATCTTTATATCTGAATCCCGTTTTTCAAGTTCGACTTCCGCCTTCAACGTGATATCGTAGTTATGGATGGCTGCGTACCAATAGGGCCGATAGGCCTCAGGGACCACGTCTTTATACTTTTCATACTCTTCCACAGTGGCTTTTTTTATGTCAAAATCAGGGTATTTCTGTTTAATGGCCTCAATGGTGCGTTGCCCATAGATCCGCCCGTTTTTTAAAACTTCCAATGTTTTTTTTGAAATGCCCGATTCAGCGATGATCAAGTTACCCAAATCACCTTGAAGCTTGGTGGTTCTGCCTGAATTGGTATCGATATATAGCAATCCGCCCTGGGCAATGGTGTATTGGTCCATCAACCCGCCCGGTTGCCCAAAAAACAGCACCTCGGCTTCATAGGCCCAATGCCCAATTTGTTTGTTCTCCGCAGTCTTATTTGAGGTCTGCGCGGCCATTAAAAAGCGTACCCATGCCACTACGAGCGCCGAAGAACTCGACAACCCGGCATTGAGGGGAATATTTCCCTGTATTTCGATATCATATCCTTTTTTGAAATCGAACCCATGGTTGTTTAGGCATGCCATGCCCGAGCGTAAATAGTCATCTTTGTCAATTTCCCCGAAATCCCTATCCAACGCAATGGTCTGGGTTTTGTCAAGGTCACACAGCCGAACCACAAATTCATTCCTGCCATTGGGTTTTGCGACGAGTTGGATGTACCTGTCAATAGTGCCCGCAATCACGGGAAGCCCCAAATAATCTTGGTGGTCTCCAAAAAAACAGATTCTGGCCGGTACTGAGATGCTGATATCAGGCATTGAGCCACGATTAAGAAATGATTCTGAGTGGCTCGGTATTTTTCCATTCCCCCCTGGTGAAATCCGGAAATGGTTGTGGTGCCCCACCACTAGCCACGGAGCGTTCGCTCAAGGGTGCCACGGCACTCCAAAAACAGCCTTCGTACACATTTTGATCCAATGGAAGCCCTTTTTGCAGACATTCCACGATGCGATACACCATAATGCCGTCCATGCCGCCGTGACCACTGTCTTTGGCCGCTTCGTTCAGACGCTTGTACAGGGGGTGGTCGTATTTCTCGTACAGTGCCTGCAACTGTTCGCCCTGCACCCATGAGTGGTGGTCTTCGGTCAACCCTTCGACACCGCCCTCAAGGGCCACTCGGGTCGGAAAACCTGCCAAAGCGCCTTTTGTGCCCTGAATCAGGTTTAATCTGGTATAGGGCCGTGGACTCGTTTCATCCCACTGCACTAGTATTGTTCGGCCCATGTTCGTTTTGATGATGGATGTGTTCAAATCGCCACCGTTGTACTCCAACTGGTTCCATTGATGGTCTGGCGGATAGTTTTTCTCGGCATACGTTTTTCGCCCCAAAGCCGGAGTGGAGAAAGAGACCAAGGTGTTAAAAGTATCCTCACCCCTGCCCAAGTTCATATACTGGGCCACCGGGCCCAGCCCATGGGTCGGGTACAGGTTGCCGTTTCGCTTTGCATAGTGGTAGGTGCGCCACGATCCCGTGCCCCGTTCTACTTCGTTCATCTGCCAGCGCAGTTCGTGTATGTAGGCTGCCTCGCCGTGCAGCAGCTCTCCGATGACACCCTGTCTGCACATATTGAGGAACATCAACTCGTCACGGCCGTAGTTCACGTTCTCCATCATCATGCAGTGCTTCTGGGTGCGTTCGGAAGTATCGACAATATCCCACATTTCTTGGAGGGTCACTGCCATGGGCACTTCTACAAAGGCGTGGGCACCTTGGTTCATCGCCTCAATGGCCATGGGTGCATGGTTGTGCCAATTGGTTGCTATGAAGACCACATCGGGCCTGACCTCATTGAGCATTTGCTTCCACCTGTCTTCATCACCGTGGTACTCAGCGATATTTTTATGGCGATTTTCCCCAGCAACTTCCCGTACCCATTGCACTTTTTGTTTGACCAGATCTTCATAGAGGTCGCTGATGGCCACTACCTCCGTATTTGGCAGGGCCGCAAGAAATTTTAAGTGGGTGCCGCCTCGTGCGCCCACCCCTATAAAGGCCGCCCGGACGGTCTCGAGCTTTGGTGCGGCGAACCCGCCCATGTACTGCGCCATAAAGGGTCGCTCAGACTGCCCTTGCAGGTATTCTGGAAAGAACGACCAAGAGGCCAATGCAGCAGTTGAAAGCGTGGTCTTTTGTAAAAATTTACGCCGGTCGAGCTTTGACATTACTGCAAGTGTTTTTTAAAGAATTCGATTGTTCTTTGCCAAGCCTTCTCGGCCGCCTCTTTGTTATATCGGGGAGTTGATGTATTGTGAAAGCCATGGTTCACATCAGGATAGAAATATGCCTCATATTTCTTTCCGTACTTTTTCAAGGCCTCTTCGTAGGCCGGCCAACCGGCATTTACCCGTTCATCCAATCCGGCAAAGTGAAGCATCAATGGGGCATTGATCTTATCGATGTCCTCTTTGGGCTGGCCTCCATAAAAGGGTACTGCAGCGACCAAATCGGGCACCTTCACGGCCATCATGTTCGATATCCATCCTCCAAAGCAGAAACCGACCACCCCAATTTTTCCATTGCAATTCTTATGGTTTTTCAGATAATCAAAAGCTGCGATGAAGTCTTCCAACATTTCATTGCGGTCGCGCTTTCGCTGCATGGCCCTGCCCTCATCGTCATTGCCCGGATAGCCCCCCAAGGGGCTCAATGCATCCGGCGCCAGGGTGATAAAGCCTTCCAAGGCCGCCCTGCGTGCGGTGTCTTCAATGTAGGGGTTCAATCCACGGTTCTCGTGCACCACCACAATACCGCCCAATTTTTTATCGGATTTTTTGGGTTTTGAGAGCAAACCCTTGATTTTGCCCCCTCCATTTGGTGAATTATACGTGATATAACCGGAATCTAACCCGGGATCGTTGGGATCTACCAAGAGCGTATCTGCATAATTTGGCATCATAAAACCCATCAGCGAGGCCACCGTTATGCCACCAATGGCATAGGTCGATAGTTTCTCGATAAACTCACGCCGTTCCAATTTGTTGTGGGCATAGTCATCATAGAGATCGAACACCTCTTGTTTAATGTCTTCCTTTTTTAATTTTTTCATAACGGTACGCTTTATTTCAATACGTTTTTCATAAAGTTTTCTTTATAGGCCCTGCCGATGGGAACCTTCGCCCCGTCGACAAGGTGAACTTGGTTGCCAACGATTTTCTCAATCTTTTTGGAATTGATGATGTGGGATTTGTGGATTCTATAAAAGAGATTGTTGGGCAGTCTTTCAAGCCAAAAGAGAAGCGACTCATTTGATAGGTACTTCTTGTTTTGGGTAATGACCTCGGTGTAATCGGTGGCTGAGGCAATGTGATGAATGTCTCCAATCTCGATTTTGATATGCTCGTAACCAGATTTGATATAAATCTCATTTCTGGCTTGCAGTCCGTTATCAACTTCATTTTCGCCAGACTGGTCTCCCTTTTTTAACGGAACCTTGGAAACCGCTTTCACGAACCGCTGAAACGAGAAGGGTTTGAGCAAATAATCGACCACGTTCAATTCATATCCCTCAAGCGCATAGTCGGCAAACGCCGTGGTCAAGATTACGTGGGGCGGATTTTGCATAGACTTTAGAAATTCGATCCCTGAAAGTTTGGGCAGGTGGATGTCCAAGAACAACAGTTGAATCGGTTCAGATTTCATGAGCTCCATTGCCTGCACTGCATCAGAAAAAACGCCCTTTAGCTTCAACGTGCCGATATCCTCAATATATTTCTTAAGAATGCGCTGCGCCGGTGGCTGGTCTTCAATGATGATACAGTTCATGCCGTCCTTAATTTTTCAAGCTCGATAGCAAGTTCGACCGTAAACCGGTTTTTGTCTTCTGTGATGTTCAATTCGTGCTTGGCCGGGTAGAGCAGTTTCAGCCGTTTTTGAACATTTGCCAACCCTATGCCCTCTTCGGGGGTATCCAAAACCTCGGCGGCCTCGTAATTGTTGCTGCACTTAAAATGCAGCGTGTTGCCCTTCATACCCACCTCAATATCAATTTCAATGTTTTCTGACTGCCCCTTCTGGCTATGTTTAAAGGCATTCTCAATAAACACGATCAAGATCAGGGGGGCAATTTTATACCCTTGGGGCAAATCATGGGTCGTAAAACGAACTTGGCCCCGGTTCTCTATCTGCAGCTTGCTCAACTTTATAAAGTTATGCAATTGCTCGATCTCTTTGGATAGGGGAACAAATTTTTCTTTGCATTCATAGAGCATGTACCGTAGTAGTCCACTTAATTCCAAAATAATCTCAGGAGTTTTAGTAGAGCCTTCCAAAGCGTACGAATACAGATTGTTCAGGTTGTTGAAAAGAAAGTGCGGATTTATCTGTGACCTTAGAAACTGTAGCTCGCTTTCCTGTACCGTACTCTTCAGCTCTTCTATCTGTTCTTGCTTTTGAATGGCATCCCACCCGAATTTGAAGCCCGATAAGATGGCAATGACCGGAAGCACCCCAAAGAGCGTAAAAAACACCCCGGGGAAGACCCTGGCCCGTCTGGTACCCGCAAAGAAAATCTTTTCGAGCACCAACTCTTCCAACAAGATAACCCCTATGAGTACCAATAAGACATAGGCGAAAAACCGACAGTGTTTTTTGCGGTATAGGTAACGGGGCATCAAATGATAGCCGATGATGGCAGCGGCAAGGGCATAACTCGAAAAGAACACTACCTGGTACCATTGAAATCCCGGGTTGTTCCTGTCGTAAGAATAGAACAGAAACACCAGCACAAGCAATATTATTTGAAATACCAGCTCTTTTTTTGAAATGGACATATTGAAAATACCCTTTTCACAAAATTATCTTTCTCAAGGTACCAAAAGAAAAGTTATACTTTGAACGACCGTTTTTGTTCCCTGAACACCACAATTGCGCAATGGTATTCGGTCATTGACCGGCAATCTGGTATTGAAAATAGGGAAAGGAAAAAGATAGCTTTGTCATCTATAGAAAAATTGCCCGTCAAGAAAACCAATTTAGAGGTAAGTGGCCATGTTTTTGGTCATAATTTTTAAGGGCATTGAAAATTGTTCTATTTACAGCGGTTGGTGGTTTAAGACAAAAACAACATAATCGCTATCTTTGGGAGACTCCCTTAGTGCTTTTCATAGGATACCGTGTTGCCTGTAGTTTTTTACAGTTCCAGTAATCTTTTTTTCAGTTTTTCAAAAACTTCGGGTTCAAAACTCGGTCTTTCATTTTCGATTTCCATTAGCATTTCCATTCCTTTCGTTCGGTCGCCTTTTTTGGCAAAAAGAAACGAAGCCACATATTTTGGATTCGGCCAATGGGTATTATACACTTTGTCGTCGAATTGACTTTTCGCAATTTCAATAGAACCGTCTATTGTTTTTCCTTTTTCCAGCCATTCGAAAATTTCGACCTTTCTTTTATCAAATAATTTTGAAATAGATTTTCGACACTCCTTTTCTCCCCAGGTCGATGTTACTCCATTTTCCAAGTTTGATTTTTTGTTTAGAAAACTGTCGGTTGTAGCAGAAGATTGAAATAATTGAGGTCGTGCTGATTTGAAAGTCCTTTGCAGAACAATTCTTTTTCCGCTTACCATTGGAAGAAAATCATAGCACATTCCCCAGATAAAAGTCCCCATCAGTCCTTTTCCGACTTGATGCTTTAGCACTTTCCTTATTCCATCTTCAGCGGGACCAATCCATTGATTTTTCCCATTCCATTCAAGTCCAATTTTGGAAACTTCGGGCGAAATGTATTCCATAAGAACTCTGCGAAGAGTTTCCGCACTTACTGGCTCTGGATGCTTTTTAAAAAGTGAACTAATGAATTTCAAAATTACAGGCAACTTGTTTATATAGATATAAAATACATCTATATACCCCCAAAATAGAAATAAAATCGATGTTCTGGTATGGTTTATTCAAGCGACGCCAAACTCTTTTCCAAGGTCTCTATCTTGGCCTCGGCATCCGCTGCTTTTTTGCGCTCGAGCTCGACTACCTGAGGTGGTGCGTTGTTTACAAAGCGTTCGTTCGATAGCTTTTTCTGCACCGATTGCAAAAAGCCGCGTATGTAGTCAAGTTCTTCGGTCAATTTCTTGATTTCTGCCTCCACATCGATGGCCACGCCAAGTGGTACAAAATACTCGTTGCTCTTTATGCGAAAGCTCAGGGCACCGTCAACCGGTTCGGTCACCGTGGCTATCTCTGAGATATTGCCCAGTTTTTTGATGATGGCATCCATTTTTGAGCTTACCCCCTCCACATTCAATTCCATCAACTCCAATACTTCTTTCTGGGGTATGTTTTTCTCTTTTCGAATGGTTCGCACACCTGCAATGACCTCAGCGGCAAAATCAAATGCCTTGATAATGTTCTTGTCCGCTTCGGCAACCTTTGGCCAATCAGCGATGCACAATGCATTTTCAGGTGTTCTCTCAGAGATGTGCTGCCATACCTCTTCCGTTAGAAAGGGCATAAAGGGATGTAGCAGTTTTAAGTTCTTTTCAAACAATTGGATCACTGCTTCATAGGTCTTCTTATCAATGGGCTGTTGGTAAGCCGGCTTTACAATCTCTAGCAGCCAAGAACAGAAATCATCCCAGACCAACTTGTATATCGCCATAAGGGCATCAGAGATACGATATTTGCCAAAATGGTCTTCTATTTCTGCCAAAACCTGGTTGAACCTTGCCGTGTACCAGTCAATTCCGATCTTGGCGGCTTCTGGCTGGTCAATGGCGGCCACTTCCCAACCTTTTACCAAACGAAAGGCATTCCAGATTTTATTGGCAAAGTTTTTGCCCTGTTGGCACAGTGCCTCATCGAACAATAGATCGTTGCCCGCCGCCGAGCTCAACAGCAGCCCCACACGAACCCCATCGGCACCGTAATCCTCAATCAATTTCAGTGCATCGGGCGAATTGCCCAATGATTTCGACATTTTTCGACGTTGCTTGTCGCGCACCAAACCGGTGAGGTATACATTGTCGAACGGCCGCTCATCTCTAAATTCATAACCGGCCATGATCATTCGGGCCACCCAGAAAAACAGAATATCGGGCCCCGTGACCAGGTCGTTGGTGGGATAATAGTAATTGACCTCTTCATTTTCAGGGTCCAAAATGCCCCCAAAAACACTTATGGGCCATAGCCAAGAGGAAAACCAGGTGTCGAGCACATCAGGGTCTTGGCGAAAATCGTCCAGTGTCAAAGATCTCTCTGTTCCTCTCGAATTCAAGGCTTCCTGTGCCTTATCCAATGCTTCTTGCTTGGTTTCGGCAACCACAAAATCATCTTTTCCATCACCATAATAATACGCAGGTATCTGCTGACCCCACCACAATTGGCGTGAAATGTTCCAGTCGCGAATGTTCTCCATCCAATGGCGGTAGATATTCTCGAATTTTTTTGGATAAAACTTGACCTCGCCCGTTTTTAAAACAGCATCTATGGCCGGTTTGGCCAAATCTTCCATTTTCAAAAACCACTGTTCTGAAAGGCGTGGCTCAATAACCGCCTTTGTACGCTCAGAAAGGCCCACTTTATTGGTATATTGCTCGGTCTTGACCAAATGCCCCTTTTCTTCGAGTTCTTTGGCGATTTCCTTTCTTACAACAAACCTGTCCTTTCCCTCGTAATGGAGGCCAAATGCATTTAAACTGGCATCTTCGTTGAAGATGTCGATAATCTCCAGACCGTGTTTGTCTCCAAGGTTCTTATCATTTTCGTCGTGCGCAGGGGTCACTTTTAGACATCCCGTGCCGAATTCAACATCGACGTATTCGTCTTCAATAATGGGGATGACCCTATTGCAAATTGGTACAATGGCCCTTTTTCCCTTTAGGTGATGATACCGTTCATCGTTGGGGTTGATACAAATAGCGGTATCGCCCAAAATGGTCTCGGGCCTTGTTGTGGCAATGATCACTTTCTCGTCAGAGCCCTCGATTTTATATGCGACATAGTATAAAAGTCCCTCTCTTTCTTCATAAATGACCTCTTCGTCTGAAAGGGTTGTCTTCGCCTCGGGATCCCAGTTGACCATTCGATGGCCGCGATAGATCAGGCCTTTTTCGTACAAATCGACAAAAACCTTGATGACAGAGGCCGACATATCGTCATCCATGGTGAATTTGGTGCGTTTCCAGTCACATGAACAGCCCAGTTTCTTTAACTGTTCTAAAATGACACCGCCATACTTGTCTGTCCATTCCCAGGCATGTTTAAGGAATTCATCCCTAGAGATATCGGCCTTGGAAATGCCCTCTTCTTTCAATTTTGCCACCACCTTGGCCTCAGTGGCGATCGAAGCGTGGTCCATGCCAGGCACCCAGCAGGCATTCTTACCCTGTAACCTGGCCCTGCGTATCAATACATCTTGCAGCGTGTTGTTCAGCATATGGCCCATATGCAGTACACCGGTGACATTTGGTGGCGGTATTACAATGGTGTAGGGCTCTCTGTCGTCTGGTTTGGAGCTGAAAAAATCATGCTCCATCCAATATTCATACCATTTGTCCTCAACCCTACTGGGCTCATATTTTGGTGCTATCTGCATAATTTCGGTACGGTTTTTGTCTAATAGGAAATCGGACTGGTCGTTTTTAAGGGTGGCAGCGTTAATAATTGCCGCGATTCTGTTGAAAAATGACCAATCCGAAAAATACGAAACAAAAATAAGTAACGTTATTACATAACAAAAGAATTTTGGATGCAGCTGTGAAAACATTTACATTTGAAATTCACCCAAAACTAAAATGATGAAAAAAACTGTATTGTTGCTATTCGTAGGGCTTTTGGCTTTTGGTGTCCAGGCCCAAGAAAAAACAGCGAAAATTGAGTTTAAGACAGAGACCATTGACTATGGCGAAATTGAAAAAGGAAGCGATGGGGTGCGCGTTTTTGAATTTAAGAACACAGGTGATGCCCCTTTGGTCATCAGCGACGTGAAATCTAGCTGTGGATGCACCATCCCCAAAAAACCTGAAAAACCCATTATGCCAGGTGAAACCGGCGAAATTCAGGTGAAATATGACACCAAGAGGGTTGGGCCGATCCGCAAAGCGGTGACCGTTACCTCGAACGCTGACACACCCACCAAAATCTTGAAGATAAAAGGTTTGGTCAAAGATGGTGGCGCAAAAAAATAAGTAGGAATTATTATCCAACAAAAAACCCCGCATCAGCGGGGTTTTTTGTTTAAAAGAGTTTTTTCAGCACAAAACTGAAGGTCAAATCCTTGTTTGATCGTTCAATCAATACCCTGATACGCTTGCCCTCTTTCTCGTTCATCATTTTTAAAACCTCTTGCAATTTGTAGCGGTGCACCCTTTTGCCGTTCACGGCCAAGATTACATCGCCCTGTTTGAGGCCGGCCTCTTCGGCCGGGCTGCCGGCCCTAATGGCCGACACAACGATTTCGGGCACCAAACTCAATCTCGTACGGTCTTCAAAAAGTATCTGTACGCTTCCGATGGGGTTTTCATCGCTGTGTACAACACCCCTCGAATCTGTAATACGCTCGGCAATGTAGCGAACACCATTGTGCTGTAACTCAACACCGGCCAGATTATATTGGAAGGGTGCCTTGAAATTGCCATTTTTCTTGAGCGTAATCTTATTACGGCTATAATCGATTATTAGATTAAACCGCTTTAAGATTTCTGCCCCAACACTGCCGTTACGGTCTCCTAAATTTTTAATGGCCCCAAACGATTCCATGTACGGGAAAGCCGCTTTGGCATCTTTAAGAGTAAAACTACCGATGCGCACACCGTTCACTTTTGTTCTTTTTCCGAAAATGTGGCCGTTCAGTCCTTTGCCCAAATAGTCTTCGTAATTTTTTTCTGGTATGTCTATACCCTGCTCGGGATCTTGAAATAGCCATACGGCATCACTGCTTCCGGTATCGACCAATAGTTTTACAGGCACCTCTTTTTCATCCTTTACAAGAACCGCTGCGTCTATATAGGCCTTTCTATTGATAATGTCCAAAGGAAGCGTTTGGCTGCGCTTGCTCCCTTTGTATTTATAAAGCCCGGGGTCGTGCAGTTTCATGGTTTTGTTGACATAGTTTATCTCGACAACACAATCACGAAAAATATGGTATCCCAAGATGCCATGCACGGGAATGCCCAATGAAGTTGAAAAATTCAGGTCTTTGTCCAACACCACATAAAGCGGTTGGTCTTGGTTGACGGCCTTGCCCATTTTAAAGGTGTTCCCCACAGATTTCAAGGCTTTTATCGGTTCTCCCTCGCCAAGGCCCTTTAGGGTTATCTCAGAAACATTGTTGATCTGAACAGAATCTTTGTCTGAAAGGTTAAACAGTATGGGGTTGCTCACCCCGCTATCAAGTATGAACGACAGCTCGACACCGTTCACCTCAACGGGCACCACCATTAAATTGTTGATGAGCTCAAACTTTACTTTCTGGTATTTTTCACCTTCGGGAATCTCGAAAACTTGGCAAAAGGCTACAGGCCCCAAACAGAGCAAAAAAAGGGACACATATATTAGCCTTTTCTTCAATTTCCTTGATTTATAAAGAAGTACCTCTTTGAAAGTTACAAAATAATCTTTCTCATGACCCTAATTTTAACATTACCATAAAACACTGCCACTTGTTGTTTGGTAGCATAGGTTTTGCCATTTTTGTCTAAAATTTGAGAGATGCCAAAAATTTCGGTCAAAGGCAGTAAAATGCCCGCCTCACCCATCAGAAAATTGGTACCCTATGCCGAACAGGCAAAAAAGAGGGGCATCAGGGTAATTCACCTGAATATTGGCCAACCCGATATCAAAACACCCAAAATCGCCCTTGATGCCGTAAAAAATGCCAACATAGAGGTGTTGGCCTACAGCATGACCGAAGGGTCGGAGGCATATCGTCAAAAAATAAGCGGGTATTATAGAAAGAACGGTATCGAAGTCGCTGCCGATGACATCATTGTAACCACCGGGGGGTCTGAAGCCTTGTCTTTTGCCATGGGAAGTATTATGGACAATGGTGATGATATCATTATTCCCGAACCGTTTTACGCCAATTACAATGGCTTTGCCACCGCAATGGGGGTCTCGGTAGTGCCCATCGTATCAAAAATTGAAGAGAATTTCGCCCTGCCACCCATTTCTGAATTCGAAAAACTGATTTCGTCGAGAACCAAGGCCATATTGATCTGCAACCCGGGTAACCCTACCGGATATCTATACAGTAAGGAAGAAATAGCGCAATTGGCGCAATTGGCACGAAAACACGATCTTTTTATAATGGCCGACGAGGTGTACCGGGAGTTTACCTATGATGGAAGGGAGCACTATTCCATTTTACAAGAGCCAGACCTCGAAGACCACGCAATCATGATAGACTCCGTCTCTAAAAGATACAGTATGTGCGGGGCCCGAATTGGGTGCTTGGTCTCAAAAAACAAAGAGGTCATTAAAACCGCCATGAAATTTGCCCAAGCACGGCTATCTCCGCCTACCTTGGCCCAAATTGCCAGTGAGGCCGCACTGGATACACCCCAAAGCTATTTTGACGAGGTAATCGAAGAATATGCGACAAGGCGCAATGTATTGGTCAAAGAACTTCAAAAAATAGCGGGTGTAAAAGTGGCCGTGCCCCAAGGAGCCTTTTATTGTATTGCTGAACTGCCCATTGATAGTGCCGATGACTTTGCCCAATGGCTTCTAGAAAATTTTGAAATGAACGGCGAGACCGTAATGGTGGCACCTGCTGCCGGCTTTTATGCGACAGAGGGACTCGGACACAACCAGATCCGCATCGCCTACGTACTTGAAAAAGACAGTCTGGTAAGGGCCGTGACCATTTTGGGCGAAGCGTTACAGGCATATAAAAAAGTTAGGTGAACATTCAACAGAACATATCGCTAAAAAACCTGAACACCTTTGGTATCGACGTAAAGGCTTCCTTTTTTGTTGAGATAACCAGTTTGTTAGAATTGCAGAAGGCACTTGCCTTAGAGGCATATCCCAAGAAATTCGTGATCAGTGGGGGCAGCAACATGCTGCTCACCAAAGATATCGATGCGCTGGTATTGCATATCAACATAAAGGGCATTTCGATGGTTGAAGAAGACGATGACATGGTGGTGGTACAGGCCATGGCAGGCGAAAACTGGCACGAATTTGTCATGTGGGCAATTGACCGGGGGTATGGGGGCATCGAGAACCTTTCGTTGATTCCTGGCAATGTGGGCACTGCTCCCATTCAGAACATTGGTGCCTATGGCGTTGAACTCAAAGATGTATTTGTGAGCTGTACTGCTATGGAAATAGCCACTGGCGAACTAAAAGAGTTTGATAAGGAGGCCTGTCAGTTCGGTTACCGCGACTCTATCTTCAAAAGGGAAGAAAAAGGAAACTACATCATTACCGCTGTCAATTTACGGCTCACAAAACGCAACCACAAGCTCAATACTGACTACGGGGCACTGGAAAAAGAATTACTGGACCAAAATATTGTGTACCCGACCATTCGAGATATCTCGAATGCAGTGATCAAAATTCGCCGCAGCAAATTGCCCGACCCAAAAGAAATAGGCAATAGCGGCAGTTTTTTCAAAAATCCGGTCATCTCTCGAAAGACTTTCGAAAAACTTCAAAAAAAGCATCCCGGCCTACCATATTACGAGGTCGACAAAACCCAAGTAAAGGTGCCCGCAGGATGGCTGATTGAGCAATGTGGCTTCAAGGGTGTACGCGTGGGCGATGCAGGGGTACATGAAAAACAGGCGTTGGTACTGGTCAACTACGGCAATGCCTCAGGTACAGAGATATTGCAATTGGCCGAAGAAATTCAAGCTGCCGTAAAGAAAAAGTTCAAGATCCGGCTCACGCCAGAGGTCAATATAATAAGATGACCCCCGGATCAAAAATGATCGACAGGGGTCATACCAAACCAAACTAACCAAAAACTTTATACGTTTGAACAGCTGCCTCGGCAGCGAATCTTTATTGTAACGACGCTAAATAATCATTTTCATAATTTAGCGTTACCTTATATACGCAGAGGACACTTGTTTTGGATTTTCTGCAGAATGATTTTTAAAGGCCCATGAGCACACTACTTGAAAAGCATATTGTCGAGCTGTTGGCAGAACGCGATGAAAAGGCCATCTCGCTACTTTACGACAATTATGCCGACACCTTGTTCGGTGTGGCCTACAAAGTGGTCAAAGACGAAGAACTCGCCCAAGATGTACTGCAGGAAAGCTTTATCAAGATCTGGAAAAAATCAGATTCGTACGACCCCTCAAAGGCCAAGCTGTTCACTTGGCTCTTTAGAATAACGCGCAACACCGCCATCGACAAATTGCGAAGTGCCAATACAAAGGCTGACAAAGAAATCCAAATCGATGTATCAGACGTATATAATGTAGGCGTGAACAGTATTCGCCCTGAGTTTCTTGACATGCAAGAAACCTTGGAAAAAATTGAGCCAAAGTACCAAATTGTACTGGATGCCCTATTTTTTCAGGGAATGACGCAGCAAGAAGCCAGTGAAGAGCTGGATATTCCGTTGGGCACCGTTAAGTCAAGGCTAAAAATAGGCCTTCGTGAACTTCGAAAAATCTATGACGCTCAAGTTATACTGTTACTGCTGGTAAATTTGATGTTATGAAAGAAAAAATACGCATATTTCTAGATTCAGATCTGCTAGAGAAATATCTCTTGGGCGATACCTCTACGGAAGAATCACTTCAGGTTGAGCGCTACATAGCCATGTATCCTGAAGTGCGAAAGACCTATAACGAACTGCAGGAAAACTTGGAAGCCTTTGCCAAAATGCATGCCAAAAAAACTCCTGAAGGCCTTAAGGAAATTATCCTCAACAGAATTCGCAACGAGCGTATGGGCCGAAGAAGGTTCTACCGCTTTGCAGTGGCCGCCAGTATCGCTGCCCTTGTTTTTGCGGGCTCGTCCTATTTCTTTTGGAACCAGAACCAAGACCTTCAGAAGACCAATACCATGGTCACCAACAAAATAAAAACGTTGGAAGAAGACATGAAGGTGCAGCTCGAAGATTTGAGAAACCAGTACATCGTTCTCAACAATCCGAACACCAAGAAATACTCCATAAACGGCAATAAAAAGGCCAAAGAGTTAAAGGCCGTTGCCTATGTAAATCCGGTGAAAAAGTTGTCTTATATAAATGTAAGCCATTTACCGGAGCTGCCAGAAGACCAATGCTACCAGATGTGGGCCGAGGTAAACGGTGAGTTGGTCAACTTGGGAGTCATAAAACAGTTCGGCGACAAAGAACGCTTGATGGCCCTGCCCTATGGCGAAGATGCCATTGGGTATATCACCATTGAACCACAAGGAGGCAACCAGTCGCCTACCGTTCAGAACATAGTGGCAAACATCGACTATTGACCACGTACCTTAAAGTATTTATAAATGGGTGCCAAATGGCACCCATTTTCGTATCTTTGCGCAAAACCAGCAATGAAACTCGTACTTCTTACAATTGGCCTTTTGGCACTTGCCTTTTTGGGCATCACCATTAAGATCTGGTCTAAAAAAGATGGAAAGTTCGCCGGTACCTGCGCAAGTCAAAATCCATATTTGAACAAAGATGGTGAGGCATGCGGATATTGCGGAAAGCTTCCTAGTGAACAAGAATGCAAAAAAGACTCGGTGGCCACCTAGGCCAAGTATGCGATCATTATCTTTCACAAAAATAGTTTTTGGGCACAAACGCTTTACAAGACACTATTAAAAAAGCCAAAGAAGGCAACCAAATTGCTTTCAGTACCCTTTTGGACACTTTTTGGAACGATGTCTATGCCTTTCAATTGGTCAGGACCAAAAATGAGAACGACGCAGAAGACATTACCATACGCACCTTTTCTAAAGCTTTTGACAAAATAGCTACCTACGATGATGCCTATGAGTTCAAGACCTGGCTGATCACCATCTCAAAAAACCTTCACGTAGACCTGATCAGAAAAAGAAAGAGAAACATCTTGGCCGACATTGAGCCCCATGGCGATGAGGTCGGCAAGGTGCTCGATGAGAGTCCGTCGGCCGAAGACAAGTTGATAATCGAGCAAAATTTGGCAAATCTCCTCCAACATATAAAAAAATTGAAGCCCCATTACCAACAGGTCATCAATCTTCGTTATTTTAATGAACTGAGCTATGCAGACATTGCAAAAGAGCTGGATGAGCCCGTCAACAATGTCAAGGTAAAACTGCTCAGGGCCAGAAAACTACTGGCAGAAATCATCAAAAAAGGCAATGGCTCACTGAATTAGCCTATTTGCGTTGTTTCGTATCTTTGTAGTACAAAAACGTTGTTATGTCAATAGATGTCGCCGAAAGCATCGTGCCCCCGAAGAAGGGCAAGCCAAAATGGCTTCGCGTAAAACTGCCCACTGGCAAAAAATATACCCAATTAAGGGGTTTGGTCGATAAATACGACCTGCATACCATATGTACCTCGGGCAGTTGCCCGAACATGGGCGAATGCTGGGGCGAGGGTACGGCCACTTTTATGATTTTGGGCAATATATGCACCCGCTCGTGTGGTTTTTGCGGCGTCAAGACCGGGAGGCCTGAAAGTGTTGACTGGGCAGAACCAGAAAAAGTGGCACGCTCAATCAAAATAATGGGCATCAAGCATGCGGTGATCACTTCGGTAGACCGTGACGATTTAAAGGACATGGGCTCCATTATCTGGGCCGAGACCGTGAAAGCCATCCGGAGAATGAACCCCGACACCACTTTAGAGACACTGATTCCAGATTTTCAAGGGGTCGAAACCCATTTGGACAGAATTTTGGCCGTAGCGCCCGAAGTGATTTCACATAACATGGAAACCGTTAGAAGGCTCACCCGAGAGGTACGTATTCAAGCGAAGTACGACCGTAGTCTGGGTGTTCTTGATTATCTAAAGAAAAATGGCGCCCACCGAACCAAATCGGGCATCATGTTAGGCCTGGGAGAACGTGAAGAAGAGGTTATCGAAACCCTTGAAGACCTACGAAGGGCAAACGTAGACGTGGTCACCATCGGGCAGTATCTACAGCCTTCTAAAAAACATCTTCCGGTAAAAGAGTTCATCTTGCCAGAGCAATTCGAAAAATATGAGAAACTAGGCCTAGAAATGGGGTTCAGACACGTTGAAAGCGGAGCTTTGGTACGTTCCTCATACAAGGCGCACAAGCATATCGACTAAGGCCTGCCACAAATTGCGTTGGCTATTATATAAAAACACTAGAATGCCCCAAATCAATATTGGCATCAATGGTTTTGGCAGAATTGGCAGAACCCTTTTTAGACTTTTGCAGAAACACCCTGATTTTCGGGTGGTTGCCCTCAACGACCTTGGCAATGCCCAGACATTGGCCCATTTATTAAAATATGATAGCCTTCACGGGGTGTTCGATGGAGAAATAAAAGCCGAGGGCAATGCCATTTGGGTCAATGACCGCAAGACGCAAGTGCTTAACCACGAGCATCCCAAAGACATCAACTGGAAGCAATATGAAGTGGACCTAGTGGTTGAGGCCTCGGGAAAATTCAAGAATCGAAGTGCCTTGGAGCACCATTTGAAGAATGGGGCAAAAAAGGTTTTTCTATCGGTTCCGCCAGAAGACGATACCATAAAAATGGTGGTAATTGGTGTGAACGAAGATATTCTGGCCCCAACTGATGATATCATTTCCAATGCATCGTGTACCACCAACAATGCCGCACCGATGATCAAGGTAATACACGAATTGTGCGGAATTGAACAGGCCTATATCACCACTGTGCATTCGTATACCTCTGACCAGAGCCTGCATGATCGACCACATCGCGACCTGCGACGTTCCAGGGCAGCGGGACAGTCAATCATTCCAACTACGACAGGGGCCGCCAAGGCACTGACCAAGATTTTTCCAGAACTCTCGAATGCTATAGGGGGCTGTGGCATAAGGGTACCCGTACCAAACGGTTCGTTGACCGACATCACATTCAATGTAAAAAGAGAAACATCGATTGATGAAATAAACAGTACATTTAAGAAGGTTTCAGAAAATGAGCAAAAAAATGTACTTTTCTATACCGAAGACCCCATAGTATCGGTCGATATAAACAATAGTTGTTATTCTTGTACGTTTGATTCTCAGATGACCTCTGTAATTGGTAGAATGGTTAAAATTATTGGATGGTATGACAATGAAACAGGTTATTGTTCGAGAATGATCGATTTAATTGAACTGCTTATCAAGAACAGATACATTTGAAGGCAACAAATGCATATAAATCTATAGTGTGCTCCATTGTTTTGGTTGTGCTGGTATTTTTATGCCTTGCCCCTAGCTATGGCCAGAGCAGCACCACTTCTGATCCAGATATGCAAGAAATTTTTGAAAAGGCCCTACAATACAGGCATCAAAGTGACATCGACCAGGCCATTAAGGCTTTGGACGAAGCTGCTGAACTAGCTGAAAAAAACGAAGATTTCAAGGCCCTATTGGACACCTATCATAAATATGCCCTCATACACTTAGACCGTGAAAACCTCGAGGCTGCTGAATTCTACACAGCTAGGGCCAGTATTTTGTTAAAGGATTTGGAATACCCACATGGAGAAGCAGTCCATAAGTTTATCAATGCCTCCATTCTTTATAGGGAGGGCAATAATTTCCAGGCGATAAACATGCTTCAAGAAGCTCGTGAACTGAGCAATGACCGAAATTTGCTCAACAATATTTTGCTTGCCGAAGGAGATATTTTCATGAATATCGAAAGGCTTGAAGATGCAGCAAGAAACTACAATGCCCTTTTGGTCAACTCCGATGAAAAAGAAAGGGCCTATCTGGCAACGAAGGCCAACTTACGCCTGTCCGATCTTAATATGCGTATTTCGAAGCCAGAAGAGGCGATACAGCACGCCAAGGCAGCCCTTGAATTGGCCAAAAAGAACAATTTTTTTAGAGAGCTACTTCTTGCAAATGAGAAATTAACGGCCATCTATGAAAGAATAGGGGATTACGCACAAGCATTGCAGCACTTTCGCGAAGTGAACAATATTAAAGACTCATTGTTCAACATTGAGAAGGTAAAGGTAGAGGCCAAAACCTCAGATAAGATTCTTGTTGACCATATGAGCAATGAAATTGCCAAACTGACCGAGACCAACGAAAAATTGAGCCAATCGGCCAACCGATCTGAGATAACGGCCATATTGACCTCGGCATTCTTGGTCATTATTTCATTATTGGCGATCTCATTGTTCAGAAACAACCAGATCAAGCTTAAGACCAACGACCTTCTTCACACAAAGAACAAAGAACTGGAGTTGGCCAGGGATTCGGCCATATCAGCCATGAAGGCAAAGACCAACTTTCTTTCGACCGTTACCCACGAGCTGAGAACACCGCTATATGCTGTAACAGGACTTACCCACCTATTGCTCGAAGAAAATCCGGCAGAACACCAAAAAGAACATTTAAAATCATTGAAGTTTTCAGGAGACTACCTTTTGAACTTCATCAACGACATTTTACAGATCAATAAGATTGATGCCGACAAGGTAGAACCTTTGAGCGTCGAATTCAAGCTCAAAAAAGTGCTTACCGATGTCATTGAGACTTTGCAACAAAACGCCAAAGAGAACAATACGACCATTCATCTGAATTTTGATCCCAAGATTCCGCACACGCTACTAGGCGACCCGATGAAGCTTTCCCAAATTTTTATGAACCTTATCGGCAATGCGATTAAGTTCACCAAAAATGGTCGTGTAGAGGTAATTGCCAAACTATTGAAGAAAGAGGATGAGGATGTAAAGCTGTATTTCGAAGTAAAAGACAATGGCATAGGTATCACCGAAGAACAGCAAAAGAATATCTTCGATAGTTTCGAACAAGGGTCTATCCAAATAAACCGCGAGTATGGCGGTACCGGTCTTGGGTTGACCATTGTTAAGAGCTTATTGGGCCTTTTCGGAACCAAAATTGAGCTTGAGAGCGAAGTGGGCAAAGGCAGCTCTTTCTTTTTCGAACTCGACCTGAAAACAGAGGACAAAGCCATATCAGAGGTGCCTTTTGAACCGGACACCGAAGAATTCGACCTAAAGGGTCTTCATGTATTGGTGGTCGAAGACAATAAGATCAATCAGGTAATCACCAAAAAAATGCTGAACAAAAAGGAAATTACCTGTGACATCGCCAACAATGGCAACGAAGCAATTGATATGGCAACGGCCAATAAATATGATGCCATTCTCATGGACATTCATATGCCGGGCATAAGCGGCGAGGAGGCCACAAGGCAAATACGTAAGTTCAACAAAGAGATACCCATTATCGCCCTTACGGCCATTTCATTGGATGATAGCCTTGACAGCTTTTACGCCGCAGGTTGCAACGATGTGGTGACCAAACCCTTTAAACCAGAGGTTTTCTATCAAAAAATAGGGGAGAATATCTTCCGGTCTAAAATCGAGAACAATGCTTGAGAAAATGGACGACCCGTTGTTGGAGAATCGCTGCATCGTTATTTAAAAATCGGTGCCTTACCGGTAGGTACAATACATTGTCGAGCTTGCCTTCCAAACGACTAAAATCTTTTTCCGTCGTTAACACCACTTCAAATTTTTTGAATTTTTTCAGGTCATTTTTAGAAAAGTAGTGGTGGTCGGCGTATTTCAGGTGAACGAACTCTAGACCGCTTTCCTTTAAATGTTCGACCAATGGCTGTGGATTGGCAATGCCCGTTACCAACGCCATCGACATTCCCTTTAGGATTGCCAAATCGCACGATCGGTTGTTGCTCCTTACTTTTTCATCATAGGCCAAACCGCTGAAAAGTACCTTTTGATGCAATTGTGGATTTAGTTTGTTTGTGATGGACTCCCGTTCGCGCCCATCAATTTCATGTGGGCATTTCGTCACAATAATAAGGTCTGCCCTTCTGGCTTCTTTCTTCGCATCACGAAGGTTGCCCGTAGGCAGGTACCAATCATCCACATACAACTTTCCAAAGGGTGTTAGCAGTATTGAAAGACCTGCCTTCACACGGCGGTGCTGAAAAGCATCATCCAACAAGATAATATCGGGGCGCACACGCTTTTCCAAAGTGGCAATACCCCTTCTTCTATCGGCATCCACGGCAACCGTCACTTCAGAGAATTTCTTGTGCAACTGGTAAGATTCGTCTCCCAATTCCGCAACCGTAGACTGTGCATCGGCCAAAACAAAGCCCTTTGACTTTCGGCGGTAACCCCTGCTGAGAACGGCCAATTCATGACTGTCTTTGAGCATTTCTACCAGGTATTCGGCCATGGGTGTCTTTCCAGAACCGCCAACGCTCAGGTTACCAATGCAAATGGTAGGGGTGACAAAACTTTTTGACCTGAACAGCTTGATATCATACAGAAAGTTGCGCAGATACACCGCCGCCGCGTAGAGAAGTGACAACGGAAAAGCCATGACCCGTAGTAAGTACATCACAGGGCGAAATTATAATATTTTATCTTTAACAACCCAAAACAGGCAAAATGAAAGTTAAGCATATCATCGAACATCTTGAAGAACTTGCTCCCTTGCACTATGCCGAGGACTTTGACAATACGGGGCTTCTGGTGGGAAACGCCGAACAAGAGGTCACGGGCATCTTGATTTCTCACGACACCCTGGAAAATGTTGTCGAAGAGGCCATGGCCAAAAACTGTAACATGATCGTCAGTTTTCATCCCATAATCTTCGCTGGGCTGAAACGGCTGACAGGTAGCAGCTATGTTGAGAGAACGGTTATCAAGGCCATTGAGAACAAGATAGCCATTTTAGCCATCCATACGGCTCTTGACAATGCAATCGATGGGGTCAACGCCAAAATTTGCCAGGCACTGGGCCTCAAAAATTGCCGCATTCTCTTGCCAAAAACAGGCACCATAAAAAAACTGACCACCTTCATACCAAAAAAAGATGCTGATCTTCTGCGGAACAAATTGTTCGAGGCAGGAGCCGGAAATATTGGAAATTATGAAAACTGTAGCTTTTCTGTGGATGGAATGGGTAGCTTCAAGCCCCAAGAAGGCGCCAACCCGACCATTGGTAAAATTGGTGAGACACATTACGAATCTGAAACCCAAATCAACATCACCTTTGCCTCACACCTAGAAAAAAATATCTTACGCACGCTGTTCAGGCATCACCCCTATGAAGAAGTGGCCTATGAAATCACCACCCTCGACAATACCAACCAAAAACTGGGCATGGGCATGGTAGGCGAACTCGAATCGCCGGTAGCGGAGAAAGCCTTTTTACGGTTCGTGAAAGAACGCATGCAAACGGGCTGTGTACGACATTCGGCCCTGTTGGGCAAAAAGGTAAAAAAAGTGGCCGTCTTGGGGGGCAGTGGTGCATTTGCCATAAGGGCCGCAAAGCAGGCCGGTGCTGACGTATTCATTACCGCCGACCTGAAATACCACCAGTTTTATGAGGGAGAGGGCCAGTTGGTATTGATGGATATCGGACATTTTGAATCTGAACGGTTTACAAAAAATCTGATATACGATTTTCTTACGAAAAAAATCCCTAATTTTGCAATCGCTTTATCGGAAAGTGATACTAATCCCATCAAGTATTTTTAGAAAATGGCAAAAAAAACTGAAGCGACCGTAGAGGAGAAATTAAGGGCCCTTTACGATTTGCAACTTATAGACTCTCGTGTTGATGAGATTCGAAACGTTAGGGGCGAGCTGCCTTTGGAGGTAGAGGATCTCGAAGACGAGGTACAGGGTCTAAAAACCCGAATCGATAAGTTAAAGACCGATGTTGAGACCATCAACTACGAAATATCGGCAAAGAAAAATTTGATTGAAGAGTCAAAAGCCCTGATCAAGAAATATTCAGAGCAGCAAAAAAATGTGCGAAACAGCCGCGAATTCAATTCTTTGAGCAAAGAAATCGAATTTCAAGAGCTTGAAATTCAGTTGGCCGAGAAAAACATCAAAGAATTCAAGGCCCAGATAGAACAGAAAAAAGAGGTCATTTCAGAGACCAAAGAGAAACTGACCGAAAGAGAGGCCCATCTAAAACACAAGAAAAGTGAGTTGGATGCCATCTTGGCCGAAACTGAAAAAGAAGAAAAGGCCCTTTTGAAAAAATCGGAGGAGTTCGAAGAAAAAATCGAGGAAAGACTCGTAAAGGCATACAAGCGTATACGCCACAATGTGAAGAACGGCTTGGCCGTGGTACCCGTTGAAAGGGGTGCATCTGGCGGTTCTTTCTTCACCATTCCACCGCAGGTTCAGGTAGAGATCGCTTCACGCAAAAAAATCATTACCGACGAGCACAGTGGCAGAATCTTGGTCGACCCCAAATTAGCTGAGGAAGAGCAAGAAAAAATGGAAGCACTTTTCGCCAAGATTTAGGCACCAGAAAAAATAGGAATCAAAAAGCCACGCCGTAGCGTGGCTTTTTTTGTCTAAAGCAAGGACAATATTTTCCGTTCCACCTCTTCACTGTTCCATATTTTATGGATGTTGGGCATTTTCATGACCTCTTGCATAATTTTCTCTTGATGGTCGCCGATGGCCAGCGCCTCGGTATAGGGGCGTTCAGAAAAGGTTACACGGCTATAGACAGGGATCCATTTGTCCGGATGTTTCTCATAAAACCATTTCTCAATTTTTTTCTGCAACAAAAAATCAGGGTCCGCTGTCTTGCTGCTCATTTCCATGAAATTGCGGTGGCTGAGCTCGGCAATGGCATCGGCATTGGGCTTTCGCTCCCTTTGATATTCTTGAAAAATGGTCTCCCAATCATCGTTATGCTTCTTCATCAATTGGCTCAGCACAAAAATATCTTCAAAACCCGCATTCATTCCCTGTCCGTAAAAGGGCACAATGGCATGCGCAGAGTCGCCGACAAGGGCCACTTTGTCCCAATAGGTCCACGGGTAACATTTCATGGTCACCATAGCACTGGTAGGATTCTTGAAAAAATCACGGATCAGGTTATCGATGACCTTTCTGACATTCGGAAAATGTTCTTTAAAAAAGGCCTTGGCCTCTTGCTCGGTGGTTAGGCTCTCAAAAGAAACGGCCCCCTCAAAGGGCAAAAAAAGTGTGCAGGTAAAGCTGCCGTCAATATTGGGCATGGCAATCAGCATGAACCTTCCCCTGGGCCAAATATGAAAAGAGTTCTTGTCGAGTTTGTGGGTTCCATCCTCGTTCGGGGGAATGGTCAGTTCTTTATAGCCAACATCGATGAAGTCTTGCGAATAATCAAAACGGCTACGCCGCTGCATTTTGTGGCGCACCCTAGAAAATGCGCCGTCACAGCCAAAAACAATATCGAAATCATATTCTTGCCATTCACTTTTCTCGGTTTCGCCCGTGTATAATTTGGCCTCTGGCAAGTTGACGTCCCATACCTTTTCATTGAACCTGAAGACGGCACCTTCGCTTTCGGCCAGGTCTATCATCTTTCTGTTCAACACACCGCGCGAAAGCGACCATATCGCTTCCCCTTCCAATCCATAGTTTTGAAAATACAACGGTTTGTCGGGCACGTGCATGGCCCTCCGGTACAATGGAATGGCTATTTTTCTGATTTCATCCTCGATATCTACCTCTCGTAGGGCCTTCCAACCCCTATTGCTCATGGCCAAGTTGATAGACCTCCCTGAAAACTCAATGGTTCTGATATCGGGTCGACGGTCAAAAATGGTCACTTGGTGACCGAATTTTCGAAGGTAGATGGCCAACAACGAGCCCACCAAGCCCGATCCAACAATGGCAATGTTCTTAGGGCTTTGTGGCATGCTGTATGCGGCGTTTACAAGTTAGTTGGCAAAAGTACTAAAATTAGAAAATTTAACGGTTTCTTCTAATCATACCTACTATTGTTTAATCTTTTTGTATTTTTATTAAACATATGAGGTGTAAAAAAATACTTCTGCCAGAAAAAATCTGTCCTGTTTGCCATAGACCCTTTAGTTGGAGGGCGAAATGGAAAAGAAATTGGGAACACGTGAAATATTGTAGTGAACGCTGTAAAAGAAACAAGAAATGAGCCACCTGATTTGGTTTCAGAACAATCTACGCGTACATGACAATACTGTTTTGGCCGAAGCCTGTCAAGCCCAAAAGTTACTGGCCGTTTACTTTTTTGACCCCAGAAATTTCGATCTCGGTGATTTTGGCTTTAAAAAAACCGAAAAATACCGTGCAAGGTTTCTATTAGAATCTGCGGCAACCTTAAAACAGAACCTCGCCTCGCTGAACATTAGTTTGTTGGTCTACCACGACAAACCAGAAGCGGTGCTGCCAAAACTTGTCGAGGAACATGGGGTAACGGACATTTTTATGCAAAAGGAATGGACACGCGATGAGACAGTGGTTCTCAAAAAAGTCAAACAGAAAATACGGCCGACTGTTATCTTCCATGAAATTTTTGACCAGTTTCTTCTGCATCCGGCAGATTCGCCCTTTTATAGTTTTGCCGATGTGCCCGATGTGTTCACCGATTTCCGCAAAAGAATTGAAAACAGGGCTTCAATACGAGCCATGGTGCCGATTCCAAAAAAAATGCCGGAAGAGAATTTAATTGAAGAGAGCTCATCTTTACCGGATTTGCCAAAATTGGGGCTCCAAGAGTTTACTTCAGATCAAAGAACGGCCTTCCCCTACAAAGGAGGTGAAGACCAAGCCTTGAAACGGATAGATTACTATTTCTGGGAAACCCAAAGACTGAAATC
This sequence comes from Flagellimonas lutaonensis, assembly GCF_000963865.1. NCBI lineage: Bacteria > Pseudomonadati > Bacteroidota > Flavobacteriia > Flavobacteriales > Flavobacteriaceae > Flagellimonas > Flagellimonas lutaonensis. Next base: position 2,310,957 of record NZ_CP011071.1, on the reverse strand, counting down.
CTATAAGAAGACCCGAAACGGCCTGTTGGGGCCCAATTACAGTTCAAAACTCTCGCCATGGCTAGCCAATGGAAGCATTTCTGCCCGCTATATCTACTGGCAAATAAGAGAATTTGAACAGAAAATCATTAAAAACCAAGATACCTATTGGCTTTTTTTTGAGTTGTTATGGCGTGACTATTTCAAATACATTTCATTGAAGTATGGCGACAAAATCTTTTGGCAGAGCGGAATTTTTGATAGAAAGCTGGAGTGGAAAAACGACACCAAGGTGTTGCAAGATTGGATTTCGGGGAAAACAAGCGAACCCTTTGTAAACGCCAATATGCTGGAGCTCGTAAATTCCGGGTGGATGAGCAATCGCGGCCGCCAAAATGTGGCCAGCTATTGGTCAAAAAGTCTTAAGCAAGATTGGCGCATTGGGGCAGCCTATTTTGAGAGCCTACTGCTCGACTACGATGTGCACAGCAACTGGGGCAACTGGCTCTATGTAAGTGGCGTGGGCAACGATGGCAGAGACCGAAAATTCAACATACAACGCCAAGCCGAGATGTACGACCGAAATGGCACCTACCAACGGCTCTGGTTACAACCTTCATTATTTTAAGCTTTGAAAAAACTGCGACTGATATTGGGCGACCAGTTGAACCGACACCATAGTTGGTTTAATGAGGTCAACGACGAGATTACATACCTAATGGCCGAGATGAGGCAAGAGACCAATTATGTCAAACACCATATTCAAAAGGTGGTTGCTTTCTTTATGGCCATGCGCAATTTCTCCTCCGAATTACAGGAAAACGGGCATAACGTCATATATCTGAAGATAAACGATGGGGAGAATCCTCAAGAGCTCCCAAAAATTATAACTAAGTTTTTACAAGAGATCGAAGCAGAAAAATTCGAGTACCAACTGCCCGATGAGCATCGATTGGATGAACAACTGACTAAAATCTGCAAAAATCTTGATATAGAGACCGAAGCCTTTGATACAGAACACTTTTGTACAGATCGTGAAGAACTGAAACGTTTTTTCAAGGGGAAGAAACAGCTCGTCATGGAAAATTTCTACCGCCATATGCGGAAGAAACACGACATTATGATGGTGAACGGGCAACCCGATGGTGGCAAATGGAATTTTGACCAAAGCAATCGAAAAAAATGGGCGGGGAATCCCGAGATTCCTCATGAAAGGGGATTTCGAAAAGATGCTACCCAGATTGTTTCAGAAATTGAGAAAGCAGGCATCAAAACCTTTGGCAGTATCAATAACGAACAGTTCAGTTGGCCCACTTCTAGAACGGATGCCCTTTCTGTGCTGAACCATTTTTGCAAAAAACTGTTGGTGCATTTTGGCGATTACCAAGATGCCATGCACACCGATGAAAAATTTCTTTTCCATTCGCGGTTATCATTTGCCATGAACAGCAAGATGCTTTCTCCGAAAGAAGTCATTAAAAAAGTTTTGGACCATTACTATGAAAACACGGCAGACATCCATATTTCCCAAGTCGAAGGTTTTGTCCGTCAGATACTTGGTTGGCGAGAATTCATGAGAGGTGTCTATTGGAAAGAAATGCCCCACTATGCGAAACTGAACGAACTGGAAAACCACAACCCCCTACCCGATTTCTTCTGGACGGGAAAAACAAAGATGAACTGCCTGAAGCATGCCATTGGCCAAAGCCTCGAAAAGGCTTATGCTCACCATATACAGCGTTTGATGGTCATCGGCAACTTTGCCCTATTGGCCCAAGTAGACCCTGATGAAGTGGATGGCTGGTACCTTGGCGTCTATATAGATGCTATCGAATGGGTTGAAATTACCAATACAAGGGGCATGAGCCAATATGCAGATGGGGGTATTATAGCCACAAAACCGTATGTAAGCAGTGCCAACTATATCAACAAAATGGGCAATTATTGTAAGGGCTGCCATTATAGCCATACAAAAAAACTAGGGTCAGGCGCATGCCCCTTCAATGCACTTTACTGGAATTTTCTGGAAGAAAAAAAAGACCATTTCAAAGACAACCAACGTATGGCCATGATGCTCAATCTTTTGGAAAAAAAAGACAAAAGCGAACTATCAGATTTAAGGCAACGGGCCAGGGAGATTATCGAAAATCCTGATACGTTTTAACTTTTCTTAACATGGCCTATGTAATCTTTTGCCCTTTTAATCGTCGTATATATAATAGAGAATATCCCGCTACGGCGTCCATATATATTAGAAAAGTCCTTCGCAGCAATTGAGAAGGACTTTTTTTATGGTGCAAAAAAAATTATTCCAAAATCTTATCTACAATTCCGTATTCAACCGATTCTTCGGCGCTCATCCAATAGTCACGGTCAAAATCCCTCATCACTTTTTCAAAATCCTGTCCACAGTTTTCGGCCAGTATCTTGGCTCCCAATTCTTTGGTTTTTAGAATTTCACGGGCCTGAATCTCAATATTTGAGGCTTGCCCTCGGGCCCCGCCACTGGGCTGGTGGATCATTACCTTTGCATGTGGCTGTATAAATCTTCGGCCCTTTTTGCCCGCTGACAGCAAAATTGAGCCCATTGAGGCCGCTAGACCAGAACAAACGGTGGAAACGGGACTTTTAATTTGCCCAATGGTATCGTATATCGCAAAACCAGAAGTCACATAACCTCCAGGGCTATTGATGACCAATTGAATCTCCTTATTGTTGATAAGGTCAAGGTATAATAGGCGTTCAATCACGTGCTTGGCAGAATCGTCATCTACCATACCCCATAGAAAAACCTTTCTTTCTTCGAGTAATCGCTCTTGTATTAGCTCTTGTACTTTTCCTTTTTTAGAACTCATAGATGTATTTAGGTTAAGCACCAAAATTAGTGATTTTCGGGTTCACTGTAAATGTTGTGTTGGCCTTTCCCCTTTAAAATATGTGTTGATATTTAAAAAAATTCAAAATCATCTAAATATTGATTGAATTCAATTTAAAATCTACATTTTTTAGAACATTTGTTGAATTTTTACTTCGACTTAATTTGGTTACAATAATTAAAAGGAATCCCTGGGCAAGGAAATCTGATTTTGGCTAAAATTGGGAACGGGCATACATACTTTAATTTTTAAAAAGACTCAGTAAAAACCCAATTTATCTGAAAAATTGAACGTTTTTCTGCATAAGTAGCCTACTTTTCCAATCAATCAAAATTAAAAGTTTGTAGGTCTTTCATAACCTTTATAACAGTTACCAAAAAATTATCTTCCCAAAAACAAAATTTTCAATCGAATAGGCAATTTATATTACTGCTTCAGGGAAACCCTGTTTGAGGTCAAATCCTTTATGGGCACGACCAATTTACCATCACGGGTCTTGAGTGTAATGGTCGTATTGTCAATGGCCTCAATGGTACCTTCTACGTTGTCAAAAGAGATTTTGTCACCCACCATGTATATCTTTCGCATGTAGAACATCTTCATCAGGTCAGAGAATACATCCCTGGCCCCAAGTCCGAAACCAAGGGCTGCTGCCAGTAAAAAGGCGCCAAGTATCATGGTAAAGTTGCTGGTAATGATATCGGTGTTGATACCCGCTTGGTTAAGGGCCGTAATTGAAATAAAGAAGGTTATCAGGTAGAACAATACACTGCTGATCACTTTTGAGCCGCCAATGCCCATGGATTCAAACAGGGCAAGGGTGCCCTTTTTTACCAACGAGGCAAGGTAAAGGCCCCCTACCAAGATCAAAATGGCACTTATCAATGTGGGCAAATACCCGAACATGGCCATTATACCCTCTGAAATAGGCGTTAAACCGAGTACTTCGGCTATCACCACGGCAAAGAGCAATATGAGCAGTATGCGAACCGTTCCCAAGATAATTTTCAACAGGTCTATCTTGATCTCTTTGTCACCGAACAGCTTTGCATCGGCCACCTTTTGTGAAACCGTATCGATCTTCGCCGCCTTTAATACCCTTTTCAAGATAAAAAGGATGATTTTCATCACCAGCCAAGCGAGAATCAGACCCATAATGCCCAAAATGATCTTTGGAAGTACCTCTGCTGCCCCTGACAGTAGGTTTTCCAGACTTTCCGAAAGCGCTTCCCTATATGTTTCCATTCCTTTTAGTTGTTGATTATATATTGGTTATTTTCTTCTGTTTGTTTTGAACATACCGGCCAATAGCGATGAGTAGTTCGAGGTAACGAGAATGGCCATTTCCATAATAAGTTTGGCGATGGCCACATCGTGCATCACTTTTTTTCGCATCTCGGGCGGTACGTCCCTCAGCCTTTTATCGAGCTCCCTAAACGGATTGTTAAATTCCTCTGCCATCTATTTCAACGTATTATAGATTTCAACAAGTCTGGCCTTGGCCCTTTTCAGGCGCATTTTGACCGCACTCTCGCCTATTTCGAACAAAATACACAAATCTTTGATCGAAGCGCCGTCTTGATATTTTAGCAACAAAATCGATTTATCTTCAGGTGCCAATGTGCCCAAGGCCCTTTCAAGCTTATGGGCCTTCATTTCGTAAATGCTCTTATCGGGCACCTCTGCCGCCAATTTATACTCTTTGTCATCTATGGGCACCGATTGGTCTTTCATCTTTCTACCCTTGTCACGGTTTACATAGTTTACACAAAAGTTGTAGGTAAACGAATAAAGCCAAGTCGAAAATTTTGACCTGCCCTGAAAAGAGGCCAGCTTTATGAACAACCTTAAAAAAACATCTTGTGTAAGATCTTCGGCCTCATCTTCCGATTTGGCGAACCCATAGCATTTGTTGTATACCATCTTGGCGTACCGATCGTACAGAATGCCAAACAAAAAAGTATCGTTCTTGGCAACGACTTTTGCCACTAATTCTTCATCTGACAAATGGCCAAATGTGTCTTTTCTCTCCAACGACTGATTTGATTGGTTGCTTATTAAGATTAGAAACAGTCTTTTGAGAAAAGTCACCTGCAAACAATTGTGTTAATGGGTAGTGCGTACCAATATAGTCAAAACCACCTATCTTTGGGAAAAATTCAGTATGCAACTTGTACGACCCTTGCTGCTTGTTTTTCTGATTGGATTTGTCTCCTGCAAAACGGACAAAAAAAATGAGGAACAGCCCGCTGGTATAGAAACCAGTATTCTGGAAAAAGTGGCCCACGCCCATGGTTTCGAAAACTGGAAAAATGTCAACGAAATCAGGTTTACCTTTAATGTTGACAGGGATTCGACCCATTTTGAACGCTCGTGGATCTGGAAACCAAAGACCAACGAGGTAACTTCCATATCGGGCAACGATACCTTGGTCTATAACAGGAAGCAAATGGACAGTGTTGCCCTCAAGGTGAACGCGGGCTTTATCAATGACCGTTATTGGTTGTTGGCACCGTTCAACCTACTGTGGGACAACAATAATTTTGAGTACGAGCACGTAGAAGAGGCCATTGCCCCCATCAGTTCAAAACCGATGCAAAAGCTTACCATTGTCTACGGAAATGAAGGTGGTTATACCCCGGGTGATGCCTATGACTTCTATTTGGATGAAAACTACCTTGTTCGCGAATGGGTATTCAGAAAAGGAAACCAAGCCGAACCGTCAATGACCACCACTTGGGAAAACTATCAAGAAATAAACGGACTCAAATTGGCAATGGACCATAAAAAGTACGGGGAAGTGTTCAACCTCTATTTCACGGGCGTGAAGGTGAAGTAGAAGTTTTTTGTATTTTTTACCTTTTGCGCGACATCGCAAATATGGCTACAAAAATCATGGCAGCACAACCCAACAGTGCCCAAAAACTTGTCTTCAACGTAAATTCTTCGGCCAAAAACCCGAGAATCACGGGGCCGATGAGAAAGCCCGAGTAGCCACTGCCGGCAATAAAGGCCACACCCTGCGAAGACTCTACCCCTTTTACATTGCCCCTAATTCTAAAAAGCTCTGGCACCATAACGGAAAAACCAAGTCCATTGAGGGCAAAACCTGTGATTGCCAGTATGGTATTTCCTGATAGCACCATAACATAACCCACGATTGCGATAAGGGCGCCCAAGGCCACAATTTTAATGGAACCGATGCGCTGACTTATACCATCGCCCAAAAAACGACCTAGGGTCATGGCGGCCGAAAAAGCCAAAAACCCAGCACCGATAAGGGCTTCAGGTGCCAAGGTCACCTCCTTTAGATAAAGTCCGCTCCAATCGACGATGGCCCCTTCACTACCCATGCTCACAAATGAAATAATGCCCAAAACGAAGAGGGGCTTGAACAATTTTAAGCTGAAGGGCTCTTTTTCAATAGCGGCTGCAACGATGTGCCGATAACGCTTCCGAAAGGCAAGATTTACCACTAAAACAAGTAGTACCGTAAGGGCCATGTGCAGGGCCGGGTTGTTGATAATGGGCGCCAAAAGGCTTCCCAAGCCCACGATTACCCCTCCAAGACTAAAAAAACCGTGCATGGCCGACATAAAGTTCTGTCGGTCTTCCTTTTCGATTTCTGTGACCAAGGTATTCATCGAAATGTCTAAAAAACCATTGGCGGCCCCAAACAAGAACAATGAGGCACATAACAGGTAATAGTTTGGCACCAACAGTGGAAATAGGGCAAAAATACTGCTCATGACCACCCCCAACCAAGTGGCCCTGCCCACTTTTAATCTATTGATGATCTTTGAGGCGACCGGAAAAACGGTAAAAACGCCCAACGAAAGAAAAAAGATGGCAAACCCCAGTTCGGCCTTGTCTATCCGCAGTTTCTCTTTTACGGCCGGTATATAAATGGCCCAAGTACCGAACCAAATGTTGAGGCTTGCGAACACAAAGGCCGGCGCAAAGTATCTTGGGTTCGATAAAATAAGCCGTAACGACTTCATGGGCCGGTTTCTAAGAAACCGCTAAGCTAAATTATTTTGACAAGATTCCTTCCTTTAAGATACGGCCAAAGCGAAATATGTCTTCATAAGAGCAATAAAAGGGCGCTGGGGCCAAACGAATCACGTTGGGTTCGCGCCAATCGACAATCACCCCTCTTTTCATCAAATAGTCAAAGAGTGCCCTGCCCTCACCGTGTAAAAAAACCGAAAGCTGACAACCTCGATCTTCGGGGGTTATAATCTCAAAAACACTGCCCGCCTCTTTTCCGACTTCCAAGAGAATATACTCTAAGTAGGCTGTTAGTTTCTTTTGTTTCTGTATAAGTGCAGGCATGCCGACCTCATCGAAAAGCTCCAACGATGCGAGATAGGGGGCTAAGGAAAGTACGGGCGGATTGCTCACCTGCCAGGCATCGGCCGTGTCAATGGGTTCGAACATGGGCTTCATCTGAAACCGGGTTTCCTTTTTGTTGCCCCACCACCCCTCAAAACGGGGCATATCGACCTTGCCCAGATGTTTCTCGTTCACAAAAATTCCTGAAGCGTTCCCCGGTCCGCTGTTCATGTACTTGTAGCTGCACCACGCGGCAAAATCAACATCCCAATCGTGTAATTTCAATTCGACATTGCCCACGGCATGGGCCAGGTCCCATCCCACCATTGCCCCAGCCTTTTTACCGGCCTTGGTAATGGTTTCCATAGCAAACACCTGTCCGTTATAGTAGTTGACCCCACCAATAAGCACCAAAGCCAGCTCGTCTTTTACTTCATCAATGGTCTTTAATACGTCTTCTGTTCTCCAAAAATGCTCACCTTCCCGTTTTTTGACCTCGACAATGGCATCAGAGGGATCCAACCCATGGAACCGAACCTGGCTTTGCAGCATATACTGGTCGGAGGGAAAGGCCTTTTCCTCACAAATAATCTTGAACCGTTTTTGTGTGGGCCTGTAAAAGGAAACCATCAAAAAATGTAGATTGACGGTCAAGGTGTTCATAACAGACACTTCTTGGGGTTTGGCCCCTACGACCTTTGCCAATGGTTTGGCAAGGCGTTCGTGGTAGTCCCACCACGGTTTTTCGGCATGAAAATGGCCCTCTACCGCCAATTCGCGCCAGTCTTTCATGATGTCATCAACATACTTCTGGGTACGTTTGGGCTGGAGGCCAAGCGAGTTTCCTGTAAAATAAATGACGTCTTTGCCATTTACCTGTGGAAAATGAAACTGCTGGCGATATGCCTTCAGAGCATCATGCAAATCCAACTCGCGGGCAAATGTGAGGGTATTTTCAAATTTCATCTAGGAGGGTGTTTTTTGGCAAATGTACGGCATCAGTGCTATTTGTCTGTAGTCAGCCTCATTTCTGCAATATGTTTTTTGAATCCTGCTTTTTGGTAGGCCTTTATTGCCGGTAGGTTGTCATCGTACACGGTCAAACGAATCTCTTCTAGGCCTTTCCCTCTACTCCAATCAACCAGCGTATTGATAATCATCTTATTGATGCCTTGCCCCCTGTGTGAAGGTTTTGTGTACATAAAGCCCAAATAGGCATAGTCAACATGGTCTAGGTACGGGCGGGCCTTCTTGGCAATGGCATAGCCCGAACCAACAATTTCACCATCAATTTCTGCCACTACCACCTTGACCGTGTCATCGCCTACATAGGCAGCCAAATCATAATAACTGACGGGGTCTGGCCGTATACAGGGATCAAAAGGGCGTTCGGCTATTATGAGCGCTTGCTCGAAAGCAAGAAGAACGGGCACATCTTCAGGCAGGGCATCGCGTACCTTTATTTCTTTCATGGTTCTTGAACTACGTTGATCTGTAAACCAAAATAGTCTTATTTCAATATTTTTACAAAAACTGCCAGTATGCATTTTTTATCGGAGGTAATCGAAAAATACATTGGGTCACATTCAGAAGACGAACCTGAACTGCTACGGCAGCTAACCCGTGAGACCCACTTGAAGGTAGTTCAACCACGTATGATCACCGGACATTACCAAGGGCGCATTTTGGCTTTGCTATCAAAAATTATCGCCCCAAAGAACATTTTGGAGATTGGCACCTATACCGGTTATTCGGCCTTATGTCTTGCGGAAGGTTTACCGGCAGACGGGTCATTGCACACCATCGAAATCAACGAAGAACTAAGCGACCTACAACGCAAGTATTTTGACCAAAGCCCTTTCGGAAAACAAATTATGCAGTATGTGGGCGATGCCCTGAAGATCATTCCCCAAATGGATATCACTTTTGACCTGGTATTCATAGATGCTGAAAAGAAAAAGTACAATGCTTATTTGGATGCAGTGCTGCCCAAGGTGCGGTCTGGTAGCATTATACTGTCAGACAATGTTCTGTGGTCTGGAAAAGTAGTGGAACCACTTCAAAAATCGGATAAGGCCACCGAAGCACTATTGACTTATAACAAGCGTCTTAAAGACGATTCGCAGTTAGAAACGGTTATCTTGTCGGTTCGCGACGGTTTAACCTTGAGTAGAGTGCGCTGAGCCTAGGGTGCAGTCGATAAAACAGATAAGCGGAAAAAAGTCCGAATAGCATGCCAACGAGTATGTCTATCGGAAAATGTACCCCCACAAATATTCGGCTCATGGCAAACAGTATGGGCCAGAGAAAGAATACAGCTGACCACTTGATCTTCTTCCGCAGAAATAAGAAAATAAGTAAGGTAATTGAAAACGAGCTGGCCGCATGGCCCGAAAAAAAACTATAGTCTGTAGGGCTTTTGAGAATTCGTATCAGCGCATTGATCTCTTCGTCATTGTTGGGCCTAAGCCGGGCCACAAATTCTTTTGTAAGATCGGTGATCGTCAGCACCAACAAGACCATGATCAAAACGGTCAAAAGCCTGTAAAGGCCCTCGAGCTTGCCATGTTTGAGAAATAATAGGATGATGAACAGAAGAAATAAGGGAATCCAAGTCGAGATACTTGTTACAACAGACCAGAAGCCGTCATATTTTTCGATACCCAGACTATTAAGGTAAATGAAGGTATCGCGGTCCCATTCAAGTAATTTTTCGAACATCTGGATTATTTCCTTTTGATGGCCCCGGTCACCTCATCGACATTCTTCTTTACCTCATTCAGTTCATTGCGGATATCTTTGGTAATATCGGTATCGAGACCCTGTTTTTCGGCACTTTTTTGGATTTCCCGTTTGATGTCGTCAGTGGCATCGCGCAATTGGCGCATACCCTTGCCCAGGCCTTTGGCAATACCTGGAATCTTATCGGCACCAAAAACCATGACCACTATAAAGAGGATGAAAAAAATTTCGGCTCCGCTGATGAATAGAAAATGCATGGTACAAATATAACTTAAGTTGCCAAGTATGTAAAGGCAGGCTTCAAAATATGTTGGTTCGAGCACCGCCCAGAACAGATTGACGCCACTTATTATAAAAAAGGGTTCACGCGCTCACAACCTAACGGTTTGCCCTATTTAAACAAACAAGGCCCCGTTATTTCACGGGGCCTTTGATATGCTTGGTCGCACTGCTTTTCAAATTATTTGCCCTTGACGCTTTCCTTGAACTTATCAAAGTCTGATTTTTCGTCCTTTTTGGGCCAAGCATTGTTAGTGGTGTCGATATCAGCTGTTTCAAGCTTGGGATCTACAACAATGCCCACCAATTCTTTATCAGAAGAAACGACCCTTTTTACCTCAGCATCGTTCTTTCTCCAAATCTCAGGAGGATAGGTTACGTTTTCCTTGCTGCCATCGGCATAGGTATATTCTACGATCAAAGGCATGGGTATGCCACCTGGCTTGTCAAACGTTACCTCATAAATATACTTGGGTTCTTTGACTTTGGCCCTTTCTTCGGCAGTCATATTGTCCATCATAAACTCTTTCAAGGTCTGTGAGGTCTCTGAAGGCAGTTTGCCCTTCAATTCTTCATTATAGTCCTCGCTATCTTCCTCAGCCAAGTACACCAAAGGTGGCAAATCGGCTTCCGTCAAGTTACGGGCGGCCATGTATTCTTGCATTTCTTTGGTAGGCTTGTTTGTAACATAGTATTTCTTTACCTCTTTCACCCCTATATCCACATAATCGGTGGTATAGAACCAGCTTCTCCAGAACCAATCAAGGTCAACGGCAGAAGCATCTTCCATCGTTCTAAAGAAATCTTCCGGGGTCGGATGCTTGAATTTCCAACGCTGGGCGTATGTTTTGAATGCATGGTCGAACAATTCTTTTCCCATAACGGTCTCGCGCAAGATGTTCAGTGCAGTAGCCGGTTTACCGTAGGCATTCGGGCCCAATTGGTAAACGTTCTCTGGGTTCGACATAATGGGCGACAGGTACTCTTGGTCGCCCGCCATGTAAGGCACAATCTTGGCGGGATCTCCTCTTCTTGAGGGATATCTCTCGTTAGGGGCAATGGCCTCTGGGAAGTTCTTGCCAAACTCTTGCTCTGCCAAATACTGCATAAAGGTATCGAGGCCTTCGTCCATCCAGCCCCACTGGCGCTCATCAGAATTTACAATCATCGGGAAGAAGTTGTGCCCAACCTCGTGGATGATCACGCTGATCATGCCATATTTTACCCTATCGGAATAGGTACCATCTTCATTGGGGCGCCCGTAGTTCCAACAAATCATCGGGTACTCCATGCCCTGGTTCTTGGCGTGTACCGAAATGGCCTTGTGGTACGGGTAGTCAAAGGTGTGCTTCGAATACGTCTTCAAGGTCTGTACCACTGCTTTCGTCGAATACTCTTCCCACAATGGGTTGCCCTCTTTTGGGTACATAGAAACAGCCATAACGTCTCTACCGCCAATTTTGACGGCTTGCATGTCCACAATAAACTTTCGGGAAGTGGCAAAGCCAAAGTCCCGCACCATTTTGCCAGGCTCGGTCTTGAACTTCCATGTCTTTTTCTTCTCAGAGAAGTCTTTTTCGGCTGCTTCTGCTTCTGCTTGCGTTACGATGAGTACCGGCTTGTCATAAGACTTCTTGGCCTGCTCGTAACGCTTCATCATTTCTTTGGTGTATACCTCTTTACGGTTCTGCAGTACGCCGGTGGCATCCAGCACGTGATCTGCGGGCACGGTGATGTTCACCTCGTAATTGCCGAACGGCAGTGCAAACTCGCCACTGCCCCAGAACTGGTGGTTCTGCCATCCTTCCACATCGTTGTAAACGGCCATTCTTGGAAAGAACTGGGCAATCACATAGGCCCGATTGCCGTCCTTTGGAAAATATTCGTAGCCCGAACGCGCGCGGTTTACCGTATGGTCAGGAATGTTGTACCACCATTTGATGGAAAATGAAACCTTTTCACCGCTTTTCAATGGTTGGGGAATATCGACCCGCATCATGGTTTGGTTTATGGTATATGGCAACGGCCTGCCATTGGCATCTTTGACATATTCGATGTTGAAACCACCATCAAAAGGCTCGGTCATATACTCACTGGCAAATGAGCTGGTTCTGTAGGCCAATGGCACCCCTCCACCATTTCTGAGAGGCGATTTTGAGTCTTTGGCCCGTACGTTCTGGTCTAGCTGCACCCAAAGAAACTCAAGGTCATCTGGCGAATTGTTGTGGTAGGTAATGGTTTCTTCACCATAAATCTTGGCGTTTTTGTCATCGAGCTCGATGTCCATTACATAATCGGCCTGGTTTTGGTAATAATCCGGGCCGGGTTTGCCCGTTGCCGAGCGATAGGTATTCGGGGTCGAAAACTCTTCATAGAGCTGTTTAAACCTGCTCTGGTTGTAATGACCCGGTTTTCGTTCTTCTTTCTTCTCCTCTTCTTGGGCAACCAAAGTGGCCGCAAAAAGAAATAAAACAGAAGCAAAATAGTACTTGAATTTCATCATTTTATATCTGGATTTTATAGCTGTGAAAAATAATTCATTTTTAACAGATCCTTAAGCTGGAATCACAAATTTAACATTCCTTTATTATTCTCTTTGATGAGCACAAAGCTCTTCTTTTTGCCCATCCATTTGATGTGCACCACGTTCTGCTGTTCTTCAAACAAATCGGTAAGCACCTCGTTCTGCACGGCAATGGAAGACCGTTCAGCAAGGTTGACATCCAGTACCTCCAAATAGCAGATAATAACATCATTATCGTACCGTTTCCCCAAGAAATTAAAGGAAACCGGCTTGTTGTCCAATAACACAGAAAACTTGGCCCTGAGGTATTTTTCTATATACGCATCGGCAAAATCTGCTTCCTTTTTTGTGGCCAGCTCAGGATCTACATCATACCGCTCTTCTAAAACACGCTCTAGGTCATCGATAAAGATGCGACTGGTTATCTGTAGTGCATCTTCTTCTTCGGAATAATTGACATTGGTGACGCTGACGTAGAATTTGTGTGCCACGGTCATAGAGGTCAAGAACAGTACTGTCAACACCAATGGTGCACTTTTCAAAATTTTCATTTTTCTTTTTTTATCCATCAAAAATAAACAAACCACGTGCCGATCTTCTTACGGATTTCAGGTTTCTGTTGTTTCAGGTTTCAGGTTTCAGGTTTCAGGTTTTGGTATCATGTTTTTAAAAACTTGGGATTTGGGATTTGGTGCTTGGAATTTAGGGTTTCTAAAACAAGTACAATAAACCATAAACCTTCACCTATCATCTAACATCTCACGTCTTATATCTAACATCAAACTTCCCTACTCCAAACCATTGTTTTCCCTATATGCCTCACTTTTGTCGATCATAAATTGCCACACCCTCAATTGGTCGCCAGAGTTAACCACCCCGTCAAAATTGGGATCGGCCTCACAGAAATACATAAAATCGGCAATGCGTTCTTTCGGAATTTTCAGGGTATCAATAAACAATGAGTCGACAATACTCTGCTGTACCCGCTGGGTCTGGGCATACTTTCTGTCGACCGCTACCCGCTCTTTCAACATTTTGGTACGCCCCGAAATCGCATTGATGATTGGGTCGAGGGGTGGGGTTAGAATCATACCCAAATGAAACTTGCCATATGTGGCCTGTTGTAATTTGCGCTCGCTTTGGGTGGGAATTTTTTGCCGTGCATTGGGCAGCCCCAGTGCCTCAGCGCTCACATCTTGTGGCAACTCCAATTTCTCGGCATCTTTCGAAAGGTCGCCCGTTAGGTCAAATGGCTGCACCACCACCTCTTGAAGCTCGTTCACAAACGGTTCTAAAGGCACATTTACAAAGCTCGTGTTGTAAATCAATCGGGTTACGGGCAGTTTCTTTGTCTTAAACTGCACAGCCAAAAAGACCAACGTGTCGTTAACCTTGACGGGAATGGTAAAATTGCCCTCAGCGTCTGTGATGGTGGCCCTTTTAGAGGTGGCATTGCGCACCACCACCCCGGTAACATCCTCGCCGTTGGCAAGCACCTTGCCCCGTAAGTCCTTTGAAGGGGATTCTTGGGCCAGTGCCCCCTGAAAGACCAAAAGCACCAGCAATGACAGGAAGTTACTCCTCATCCAATTCTTTCAAAAATTGCTTGCTCTGGGTCACCAAAAAATCAATAAGTTGAAACTCATTTTCTTTTTTTAACAAGGCGTTAGAGGGAATACGTTCGTCACAATACACCAAAAAAGCTCCGATTTTGTCTTGTGGCAACCGCAGGTCAACCACAAAAAACTCATCATCGTAAACGTGCCGCAGTACCTCACTGACCTTGAGCGTTTCGCGCTGCGGAGTGTCAGGGTTTTTATCAACATTGAAAAGTGCCTTGAAGATGTTCACAAAATTGAGTCCATCGCGCATACCGTGAACAGTTCGTGACTCTGCGATATTTTCTACCTCGGTGGTTCGGTCTATCTCATATTCGTACTGCTTAAAATCTTCGTTCTTTACCTCTAAAAACCGCTCTTGGTCTTCAGGGGTCACCACCACTTCATCCAATTCGGTAACCTTTTCGGTGACCTCTACCACAAGCCGCCGATTATCGATAATGGCCTGGGTTACCTTAACGATTTTCAATTGGTAGTTAACCGCCGTGAACACCAACTGATCGCCTGCCTTTACACGAATGGCAAACCGCCCATCTTGGTCGGTTATTGTGGCAAAACCAGTGGTCGAGTTGATCACATTCTCGTTCTCCACGTTATTGCCACGGTAAAGCACCTGCCCTCGTAACAAAGTGCGGCCATCATCTTGGGCATGCACATACCCTATCGACAAGAAAAGAAAGAGAAAAAAAGTAGAGAATTTCATTGCTGTCATTTAGTTAAAGGTAAAGAAAACCCATGAACACCTATTTTAAAAATTTGCCACCTCTAAACTTTTGTTAATTATTGGCAGCTACCTAAAAAGTACCCTGAAATCGACCTAAAAATAAGGTATGTGGCAACGTGTTTCCATTCACCCATACTCCGCTACATTTTGACGTATAAAATTAGGCCGATTCAAAGAGAAAGTTACTTTTGTTAGTCTGGTCATAATTCCCTGTAAATGTCTTACAACATGAGAACTGCTTATTTTATCTTGACAATGATCCTGGCCACTGTTTTTTCGGTGAACGCACAGGTAAAGATTGGTGATAATCCACAAAACATAGACCCCAATTCGGTTCTTGAGTTGGAAAGCAGTTCACGTGTGTTGGTCATCTCAAGAATGGGCGATGCACAAATGAACAGTCTCAATCCCCTTCACGGTGCCATGGTGTACAACACCGATACCCAATGTGTACACTACTACGATGGTACCCAGTGGGTAAACCTTTGCAGCGAACAGAATACCACCAATGTGAGCCTTACCCTTAACGATGATGAACTGGTACTGACCGACAGTGATGGAAACACGGTGAGTGTCACCCTTGAGGGAGTTGGGGTGCAAACTTTTACCGCCGACCCGGTGGTAAACAACCAAGCAACCGTGGTCATTACCCAAACCGGCGACAATTTTAATTTTGAGGTGGGCAGCATTACAGGGGAAAATGTGGTCGATGGCTCCATCAACGGGTTTCTTGACATTCAGTTCAACTCGATCAGCTCTGACCAATTGGCACCCAACTCGGTAGGGCAACAAGAACTGCAAGACAATACGGTGGCCGATGCCGAAATCGATTACGATCAGGTCACTTTATTGGATTTTACAAATGATGCAGGTTTTATCACCGGCGCGCAAATAGTAAGCCCAGAGCCTGGCAACTCATTGACCGACAATAATGGCGCCTTTTATGACGATGGACCTTTACAGACCGACATTGCCAACAACAACAACTTGATAACCAACCATATTTCAAACGATGGGGATTTGAGTGATCAGAATGAAATACAAGATGCCTCGGAAGTAGAGGTAAATCCTATAGGTAATCTGGGCAGTAACAATGTCCAAACGGCATTGGAAGAACTACAGGGTGATGTTGATAATCTAAATGCTGGAGGTGCAAATACAGATGAGCAAGATATTTTCACAAACGGAAATCCTGGTAACATCGGCATTGACAATGGTTCTATCATCAATCTAAACGTAAATGATGCCGACTCAAACCCTAACAATGAGCTACAAACACTTTCGTTGGCGGGTAACAATCTTTCCCTTTCCAATGGCGGAGGCACTGTTCCCCTGCCGTCGGGGGCAGATGGCGTTATATCTAACATAACTACCGCTGGCAATAATCTTGTAGTTACTGGTGCAAATGGAGGATTCAATGGTAACGTTCCGCTTGAAGCATTGGTTGACAATGCGGTTTCAAACAATGGTTTTTTGACAGCTGAAGTTGACGGCAGTGTCACAAATGAAGCAATTACAAACGCCAAGCTAAATGGAAATATCTTGGAAATCACCGAAGGTGGAAATTTACTCACTGCAGATCTTAGCGGTCTTTCTGGGGGTGGAGCTGACGGAGTGATTACAGGTGTGACATTAAATGGAACCGATCTTATATTTTCTGGGACAGCACCAGGGTTCAACGGAACTGTTCCATTAGGTGGTATAGATACAACCCTTGATGAGATCGCAGTCGATGCTTTTGTTTCCAATAACGGCTATCTAACTTCAGAATTGGATGGTGACCCCACTAATGAAATTGAAATTCCTCCAGGTGGTTCAAATGGTCAAGTTTTAGCAACCGATGGTTTAGGAAACTATTCTTGGGCCACTGTAGGTGGTGGTGGAGTAGATACTAATGATTTTGTGAATGACGGTAATTTAACTGGTGAAACACTAAATCTTATTGGTACTGGTGGGGGTGCTGGTACCACCGTGGACCTCTCTCCCTTCGCCCTGGACACCGATGTGGCGGCCAACACCGCACTGATAAACGGGCACATAGCGGCCGACAACGACACCGACGACACGAACGAACTGCAGGACGCAGTGGCCGTGCCTTACGACCCAACCGCATCGGGCCTCGCGGCAACCAACGCACAGGCCGCCATCGACGAGATCGCCGCCGCTGGAGGCGCCAACGACTTCATCAACGCGGGCAACCTCAACGTGGAGAGCCTTGAACTGACCGGCACCGGCGCGGCAGGGGCCACCGTGGACCTCTCCCCCTTCGCCCTGGACACCGATGTGGCGGCCAACACCGCACTGATAAACGGGCACATAGCGGCCGACAACGACACCGACGACACGAACGAACTGCAGGACGCAGTGGCCGTGCCTTACGACCCAACCGCATCGGGCCTCGCGGCAACCAACGCACAGGCCGCCATCGACGAGATCGCCGCCGCTGGAGGCGCCAACGACTTCATCAACGCGGGCAACCTCAACGTGGAGAGCCTTGAACTGACCGGCACCGGCGCGGCAGGGGCCACCGTGGACCTCTCCCCCTTCGCCCTGGACACCGATGTGGCGGCCAACACCGCACTGATAAACGGGCACATAGCGGCCGACAACGACACCGACGACACGAACGAACTGCAGGACGCAGTGGCCGTGCCTTACGACCCAACCGCATCGGGCCTCGCGGCAACCAACGCACAGGCCGCCATCGACGAGATCGCCGCCGCTGGAGGCGCCAACGACTTCATCAACGCGGGCAACCTCAACGTGGAGAGCCTTGAACTGACCGGCACCGGCGCGGCAGGGGCCACCGTGGACCTCTCCCCCTTCGCCCTGGACACCGATGTGGCGGCCAACACCGCACTGATAAACGGGCACATAGCGGCCGACAACGACACCGACGATACGAACGAACTGCAGGACGCAGTGGCCGTGCCTTACGACCCAACCGCATCGGGCCTCGCGGCAACCAACGCACAGGCCGCCATCGACGAGATCGCGGCAGCGGGAACAGGAAATAATTTGTCAAACACCAACTTAGCTCAAACCGAAACTTTAAGAACTTATGAAGTTGGATCTGGAGAATCTTTGGTTTTCACTGGACTTGGAAATATTGGCTTTGGCAATGGCGCCAACCCTCCATTGAGTAAATTTCATTTTGCGGGAGAAGTACGAGTTGAGGGTATAAATTCAGCGGATGGTACAGCTGCAAATCCCGCTTTCCGATTCGTAAATGACACTGGACTGGATACTGGTATTTATCGACCAGCTGCCGATGAAATAGGCTTTTCCGTTGGAGGTTTTGAAGCTCTTAGAATTGATGAACCTACAACAGGGAATACAAATGTTATTATAAATCAAAGTCTAGAACTAGGAGGTGTACTCTTAGATGCTGATGGTGATTTGGGAACAAATGGTCAGGTACTCTCTGCAACTGCTACAGGCACTACAGATTGGATTACTCCTGCCGGTGGCACAAGTACTCTTAATAATGGTCAGATATTTATTGGCGACAACAGTAACAATCCAGTAGGACAAACAATTGGAGGTGATGCTACATTAGCAAACGACGGCACACTGACCATCGCGAACAACGCCATTACCTCAGCCAAAATCTTGGACGGCGATGTGCAGAACGTGGACATCGCCACGGACGCGGTCACATCTGCGAACATACTCGACGCCTCAATCCTAGCAGCCGATTTAAGCGATATGGGGGCAACAACTACTGGCCAAATCATAAAGTGGGATAACACGGCGGGGCAGTGGACTATCGGGTCAGACAATGACTCAGGGGCAATAAATGAAATCCCCGGGGCCGTGTTGTTTGCGGATCCGTCAGGGAATGCCATCACTAGTGACTTTAACAATCTTTTTTGGGATACCAGTAGCCAAGCCTTGGGTATTGGTACAAATTCTCCAAATCCCTCTTATCGACTAGATGTGAACGGTTCCACCTTTTCCAATACATATGTAGCTGGTAATGGATTGCTAGGCGACCCTGCTTTTGGGTTTGGAAGTTCGGGCACAGGCATGTATCGCGATGGCAACGATTTGGCCTTTTCGGTAGCAGTCTCTGAAATTATGCGGATGACCTTAGGCGGCCAAGTGGGCATCGGTTTGACCAATCCTGCTGAAAATCTTCATGTCGCTGGCAGAGTCAGGGCTGATGGGGGATTTGTTTCAAATATTACAACAATCACAGTACCAGACTACGTCTTCCAACACTATTTTACGGGCTTTTCAGAAATTGACCCAAACTATACTTTCAAAAGCCTTGCTGACATTGAAAATTTCTTAAAAAAGAACCATCACCTGCCCGGTATCAAATCAGCAGCCCAAGTCAAATCAGAAGGGGTCTGGAACTTGAGCGAATCAAACCTTCAAAACCTCGAAAAAATTGAGGAGCTCTTTCTGCATACCATCGAGCAAGAAAAGAAAATCAAGGCTTTGCAAGCACAGAACCACGAACTGAACAGCGAACTGAAGACCCTTAAAAAAGACATGGCCGAAATCAAGGCGATGTTAAAAGCCAAAAACTAAAGATTGAAACAATTTCTCAACATAGCATTTTTATTGGGTGTGACCTTGACCTATGCCCAAACCGCCCTTTATAACAGCGGTAACCTACGGGTGCACAGTACTGGGCAAATGGGCTTTCATACCGACCTTGTCAACAACGGCACCTTTGATGCCAACCAAGGGCTAGTCGGGTTTTATGGGGTGGCGCCGATCAGGGTCTCGGGGGCCTTCCCCACACAATTTCAAGATATGGAGATCATGGTGGCAAACGGCCTTTTACTCGATACCCCTATGGGCGTGACCAACAATGCCAATTTTATCGATGGTGACATCATCACCCCCAAAAACATCATCGACGTCTATTTTGAGTTTATGGACGATGCCTTTTTTACGGGCGAGAACGACTTGGCCAAAGTAAATGGCTTTGCAGCGGTTTCGAACAAGCAGTTCTTTTCGTTTCCGGTAGGCGATGAAGACCAACTGCGCCCCTTGGTCATGGATTCTGACCGTACCAACGAACTGGCCCGCTGTGCCTATTTTTTTGAAAATCCATCAAACCCAACATCATTGCCAGAACGGTTTGACATTGATGATAAAGTACGTGACATCGGCGGCATCTCTTCAAACGAGTTTTGGGTGCTGCAGGGCAGTGTACCCTCTACCGTTACCATCAGTTGGAACCCCCGAAGCAATCTTACTGCCTTGGCGACGCTGCCTGAAGACCTAGTGGTTGTGGGATACAATATTGCGGCCCGGCAATGGGTAGTTTTGGGCAATACGGCCTTTGGTGGCGACATACAACAGGGCTTTATAACTTCTGAAAAGTTTCTGCCCAATGACTTTGCGGCCATTACCTTTGGCACTGTACCCTTGCCCACCGACACGTTTGCAGTGAACAACCCCACGCTGGGCAATTACTTTTTGAGTCCTGATGGGGACGGCATCAACGATTTTCTGGTCATAGAGGGCATGGAGGCTTCGCCCAACAACTCGCTGAGAATTTTTAACCGATTTGGGCAAATGGTTTACGAGAAATTTAATTACACCAATGAGTTCAACGGGTTCTCGAACCTTGATAATCTTGTGATCAACCGAGAAATCGGGCTTCCTGAGGGGGTATACTTTTATTTGGTAACCTTAGACGATTTAGAGCTTGAATATCAGGGATTTCTGTTTTTGAACCGATAGTACCAACTCAATGATTGTTTCGATAGAACACAGCATATTTTTTGCTTTTTTGAAAAGGGCACCGTATTTGTTACAACCGTAATGTATAAGTTTGTTATCTAAACTTTCATCACCGATGCAACGACGTTCTTTTATCAAAAACTCTGGTATGGCCGGTTTGGCCATCGCTGCACTGCCCCAAAATGTCTGGGCCTCGCCACAAGAGTTCTCAACCGAAGAATTAATGGGCAAGGCCGATATTGAACTTTTTGGCGAGGGCATCAACCTGCGAAAAGAGGCCCATGATGCCTTTGTAAAAATGAGGGCTGCCGCCGAAAAAGATGGTTTTGCCATTCAAATGGTATCGAGTTTTCGTGATTTTTACCGTCAACAGTCGATTTGGGAGCGAAAATATATTCGATATACCGAAGACGATGGTATGCAACCGATGGAGGCCATCGAAAAAATCATCGAATATTCTACCATACCGGGCACCAGCAGGCACCATTGGGGCACCGATATCGACATCATCGATGACAATGCACAGACCAATGGCGATGTACTGGTTCCAGAAAAATTTGAAAAAGGGGGGCCTTTTGAAGGTTTTAAGCTTTGGCTCGATGAAAATGCGGAAAAATTTGACTTTCACTTGGTCTATACCAACGATCCCCGGCGCAAGGGTTTTAAGTATGAACCTTGGCACTACAGCTATGCCCCGCTTGCTATTCCGATGCTTACCGCCTACCGTAAACTCAATGTGGTGAAGTTGTTGTCGAAAGAAGATTTCTTGGGATGCGAGCACTTTACCACTGGTTTTTTGAAGACCTACATCCAAGACAATATTTTGGACATCAACCAAGACCTTCTTTAGTGTTTTTTGTATCTTACCAATGTATTGAACACGAACAGCCATGAGAAGTAGGGGCAGCTGGAAAATCCGTATACTTATTGGTCTGGCCATTGTGGCCTTCGCCTTTGTGCAACGATGCAGCAATAAAGAAGAAAACCCATACACCGGAAGGGTCCAGAACATCAACATGACCGCAGAGCAAGAGATTGCCATCGGCCTTCAAAGCGCCCCGCAAATGGCGCAGCAGCACGGTGGGCTTTACCCAGACGAGCGTTTGCAGGCTTTTGTTGATGCCGTGGGCAAAAAGTTGGTGAACAGCAGTATTGCGCGTGAGACTCCCTATCAATACGATTTCCATCTTTTGGCAGACGATAAGACCATCAACGCCTTTGCACTGCCAGGCGGGCAATGCTTTATCACCTATGCTCTTTTCAAGAAACTTAACGAAGCGCAATTGGCCGGCGTACTGGGGCACGAGATAGGGCATGTCATCGGGCGCCATTCGGCCGAGCGAATCGCTGAGACCAATTTTTGGAGAACCGTATCAATGGGTGCCAGTGTTGGTGCCGATGCAGGCGATATCGTGGGCAGTATCGGCCAAAACACTTTGTTGAAAAATGGCCGTGACGATGAGTTGGAAAGCGATGAACTGGGTGTACTCTTTATGATACGGGCGGGCTATGACCCATACGAAATGATCGAGGTCATGAAAATATTAAAGGCGGCGGCAGGACCGAACAGAGTTCCCGAGTTTCAAAGTACCCACCCTGATCCTGAAAACCGTATCCAAAAAATCAAAGCGGCAATAGAAAAGTATAAAGGTCGATGATATCTGCCTTTGGCCGATAATTTGCCGCATTAGAACGCTTTTTTGTATCTTTATTTTTCCCGAATGCTTACTCCTAGGATTTAATCCCTTATAGCTGTGAATGATTAATGACGAAAACAGACTATATGGGGACACTATTACACTTCAAAAATCTTTACATCGAAGCCTTTGACAACTGTAAACCGGAATTTCTGGTCATATGTTTAAAGGTGTATTCGGTATTCTGCGCAATAATGCTTTCGTTGGGCCTTTATGCGCTTTTGTACCGCGTTTTTACCGGGTATGATTTTTAAAATTCATTTACTCTTTTACTTGAACACTATATTTGTAAATGAAAAAAACCCATTGCTTGGCAATGGGTTTTTTGATTGATGAAAAACCCCGTATTACTTTTTCATAGCAGCTTTCAAGACTTTTAAGGCATCCATTGCGTTCGAAAGCTCGGCGTGCTTTACAGCGGTAAAGCCCTTGTCGCACCTTCTTTTGACATCGGCACCATTGGCCAACAACACTTGCAAGATCTCTGCCTTGTTATAACGTGCGGCATAATGGATGGGGGCCATTCCCAAAGATTTCTGGTTTACATCTTCCCCAAGCTCGATCATTTTTTTTACCGTGGCGACATCGCCCTTCATAATGGCCGTGCAGAAAGAATTCAGTTTAAAGTCTTCAATTAGGTCAATGTCTTTTGTAACTTTGACCGGCCCTTTCAGGGCACTGACCTGTGCGACACCAAAGGCACAGACCAACAACAGTGTTAGGATCGTTTTTTTCATGATGAATAATTTTGATTTAGATATGATTGACATCTAAATAGACGACAACAAAAGCCAACCGTTACATGATTAACAATTAAATAACTCAATTTTAACAAGATGCGCAACGAGAAGGACTCTTTTATAATTTTTCAGCAATAAATGGCGCATTTCAAAGCAAATAAGTGAATTTACACCAACTGATTTTTGACTCCCTATGAATAAGAAAGTTATCTTGATGATTTTGGATGGATGGGGAAAATCTCCCAACCCAGAAGTATCTGCTATAGAAAAGGCGAACACCCCTTTTATCGACTCCCTTTACACAAAATATCCCAACGCCGAATTGCTGACCGATGGCATGAACGTAGGACTGCCCGAGGGGCAGATGGGAAATAGCGAAGTAGGCCATATGAACCTGGGTGCCGGTAGGATCGTTTACCAAGATCTGGCCAAAATCAACAAGGCTGTCAAAGAAGATACCTTAAAAGACGAACAGGTGTTGGCAGAAGCGTTTGAGTATGCCAACAAGAATGGTCGAACGGTCCATTTCTTGGGTTTGGTCAGCAATGGTGGGGTACACAGCCATATCGATCACCTGAAGGCCCTTGTAAAAGCGGCACATGACAAAGGTGTTTCCCGGTCGTACATCCATGCCTTTACCGATGGGCGCGATGTTGATCCAAAAAGCGGCAAAGGTTTTCTGCAAGAGGTGGTCGATTTTTGTCGGGACAAGAACACTCAGTTGGCATCGGTCATCGGCCGTTATTATGCGATGGACCGGGATAAGCGTTGGGAGCGGGTCAAATTGGCCTATGACCTGATGGTACACGGTAAGGGAGAAGTTTTCGATGATGTCTCGCAGGCCATGCAGCAAAGCTATGACAATGGTATCACCGATGAGTTTATAAAGCCTATACTGCTCGATGAAAATGGAACCATAAAAGACGGTGATGTAGTCATATTCTTCAACTTCAGAACAGACCGTGGCCGTGAACTTACCGAAGTGCTCAGCCAAAAAGATATGCATGAGCACAACATGCATAAATTAGACCTGTATTATGTTACCATGACCAATTATGACGATACGTTCAAAGGGGTCAAGGTAATTTACGACAAAGAAAACATCAGCGAAACCTTGGGCGAGGTATTGTCAAAACATGGCAAAAAGCAGATACGGATTGCCGAGACCGAAAAATATCCGCATGTCACTTTTTTCTTTAACGGTGGTCGAGAAGAACCCTTTGAAGGTGAAGAGCGTATTCTGTGTCCTTCGCCCAAGGTAGCCACATATGACCTCAAGCCCGAGATGAGCGCATATGAGATAAGGGGTGCCATTATTCCGAAGCTAAAAGAAGGTACTGCTGATTTTATCTGTCTGAACTTTGCGAACCCTGACATGGTGGGGCATACCGGTGTGATGGAAGCCGCTATAAAGGCATGTGAAACGGTAGACGAATGTGCAAAAGATGTGATTACCGCTGGTCAAGAAAACGGTTATTCAACCATTGTTATAGCCGACCATGGCAACTGCGATACGATGATCAACCCCGATGGTAGCCCCAATACGGCGCATACTACCAATCCCGTGCCGTTGATAGTGGTCGATAACGATATCAAAGAAGTAAAAAGTGGTGTACTGGGCGATATTGCCCCCAGCATCTTGAAAATGATGGGAATTGAAAAACCTGCGGCCATGACCAGACATACCTTAATTTGATTTCGACCTTGACAATCCATTAATCGAATTCGACTTATCTTTGCCCACATGTTGAAAATCAAGACACTGGAAGAAATAGAGTTGATGCGCGAAAGCGCATTGGTAGTCTCAAAAACGTTGGGCATGCTGGCTTCTGAGATAAAGCCCGGTGCGAATCCGTTGAAGCTCGACAAAATGGCCGAGGAATTTATTCGTGACCATGGTGCCGAACCTGGATTTTTAGGTATGTACGATTTTCCGAACACCTTGAACTGGAGTCCGAATGCACAAGTTGTGCATGGTATCCCCAACGATGAGCCCTTGAAAGACGGCGATATCGTCTCAGTCGATTGTGGAGCCTTGAAAAATGGATTTTACGGCGACCATGCCTATACGTTTGAAGTTGGTGAAGTGGCGGAAGAGACGAAGAAATTACTAAGAGTCACCAAAGAATCTTTGTATATAGGCATTCGCCAATTCAAGGCCGGAAACCGCGTCGGTGATGTCGGCTATGCCATTCAAAACTACTGTGAAAGCCATGGCTATGGTGTGGTTCGAGAATTGGTGGGCCATGGTCTGGGCACCAAACTGCACGAAGCACCCGAAATGCCCAATTATGGCAAGAGAGGCAGGGGCAAGAAATTTGTCGACGGTCTGGTCGTGGCCATTGAACCCATGATCAATATGGGCACCCGACGCATAAAACAACTAAAGGACGGTTGGACAATTCTTACCGCCGATGGCAAGCCAAGCGCGCATTTTGAACATGACGTGGCATTGGTCAATGGAAAGCCCGAGCTTTTGTCAACGTTTCAATACATCTATGAGGCATTGGGCATCGAAACAGATGAGGAAGCCGAATTCAGAAGCAAACAACTTCAGCTCTAATCATTCTTTCCCTTTTAAGCGCTAGAATGAAAAAGGCATTCAAATATCTGCTCAATCTTTTGCCAAGGCCCTGGTTGATCAAGTTAAGCTTTTTTATACGCCCGTTTCTTGCCTTTTTCTTCAAGGGCAAAAAATACACGGATCCCATTGATGGGAAAAGCTTTCGGAGCTTTTTACCGTACGGATACGAAAATCCACGTGAGAATGTACTCTCGCCCTCTACCCTTTCGCTAGAACGCCATCGCCTGCTCTGGTTGTTCCTGAAAAACGAAACGGATTTTTTTAAGAGCAACCTGAGGGTGCTCCATTTTGCACCTGAGCAGGCATTCTATAAACGTTTCAAAAAACTAAGGAACATCACATATGTTACTACTGACTTAAATTCTCCCTTAGCTGATATCAAAGCCGACATATGCAACTTACCCTTTGACAATAACTCCTTTGATGTGGTGCTGTGCAATCACGTTTTAGAGCATATACCCGATGACAAAAAGGCAATGCAAGAGCTCTATCGCATTATGAAACCGGGCGGTTGGGGCATTTTTCAGGTTCCTCAAGACCTGGGCCGTGCCACCACTTTTGAAGATGACACCATTACCGACAAGAAAGAAAGGGCCAAAATTTTTGGCCAGTATGACCATGTACGCATTTATGGCATGGATTATTTTGAGAAGTTGGGAGAAGTGGGTTTCAAGGTTAAGGCGGTTGATTATACCCGACAACTTTCAGAAGAAGAAATAAACAGGTACCGTTTGGCCAAGGGCGAACTGATACCGCTGGTAGCCAAATGATCACTCTAGCACCAAAGCCTCAAAACCGCTGGTCATAAACTCTTGTGTTTCCCCCTTTTCATCCAAATAAATAATATAGGCCTCCAAGTCGGTCTGTTCTTTCAATACCTCTTTCGATTCTTGAAGCTCCATGGCCATAAAGGCCGTGGCAAAGGCATCAGCAGTAGCGCAATCGTCAGCGATCACACTGGTGGCCAACACATTTGAATTCTTGGTATAGCCCGTTTTCGGATCTATGGTATGCACATACTTTTTACCTGTGTTTGGGTCTATGCGGAACTTTCGATAATTGCCCGATGATGCCATGGCCTTGTCTTTTAGGGCAATAATTTTTTTGAGCCTTCTGCCGTTCTCGACCTGGGGATCATCGATGCCAACAGACCAAGGCTTATCAGAAATAACATTGATGCCCTTGGCCAATATTTCTCCACCTACCTCGATGAGGTAATTAGCGATTCCCCTTTGGTCGAGCATTTTTCCCAATCGGTCAATAGCGTACCCTTTCGCAATGGCATTAAAATCGAACCGAATACTTGAATATTTTTTTGAAATCGTGTTGTCTGGTTTCAGTTGCACCTTTTCCCATCCAACAAATTGCAGTAAACTGTCTACGGTGATGCTGTCCATTTCTTGTTGCTCACCAGGGCCAAAACCCCATGCATCTACCAACACGCCCACTGTGGGGTCAAAATAGCCCTTGGTTTTTTGGTGGACTTCTTTTGACAACAGAAACACCTCTTTAAACATATCATCGACCACAAGAGTGGTGTCACCATTATTGATTCTTGAAATATCTGAGGTGGAAATATAGGTGGACATCGATTTATTGACCACTGCAAACACCGAATCGATATCTTTTTGGTAATCCAATTGCCGGTCAGCAATAAAGGTAATGGCGTAGGTGGTACCCAACGCCTGGCCAACATGCTGGTTCTTGACCCCTAGTTCTGGGGTGCAACCTACGCATAGGGCCAGTATGGCAAATATGGCAAACCGTTTTCTCATGTTATCTCTATCAAACCCTGATATTCTACTATATAATCTTCATTCAGATATACCGGCAATTCTCTATTGGCGGCATTCGAAAGGCCCACACCCGCGTAATACGTTTTGGCCTCAAACTTTGCCGCATGTTGCTTTACCTTCTGCATCAGTTTATCATCATAAACCGAGGGGTCTGAAGGATATTCGATATTTCTGACCACTATAAAATGTAATTGCTTTTCTTTTAAGCACACGAACTGGGGGTTCTTCTTTGGTTTGCTGTTCACGGCCATAAACTCAAAACCATCGGCCTGCAATTCACGGCCCACAATGTTCATGGCCAAGTTGTGCAATTCTTGTTTGGTAAGTGCCCTTCGCTCTTCCATTTATAAAAAAACCGATGCAGGGGCATCGGTTTGGTTATTTTAGTTTTTGAAATTATCCTCCAAAATCATCGAACCTGATGTTCTCGTCAGGAATTCCAAAGTCTTCGCCCATTTTCTGTACGGCCTTGTTCATCAATGGTGGCCCACAGAAATACAGCTCTATATCTTCGGGTGATTCATGATGGTTCAAGTAGTGCTCGATAACACAGTTATGGATAAAACCAACAAAACCATCGCCCTCTTCATCATTGATATCTTTCTTCACCTTCCAATTGTCTTCTTCCAACGGCTCAGAAAGTGCCATATAGAACTTAAAGTTTGGAAACTCTTTTTCCAATTGTTTGAAATGATCAATGTAGAAAAGTTCACGTTTCGAACGACCCCCATACCAATAGGTAACCTTTCGGTCTGTTTTCATGGTCTTGAACAAATGGTACAGATGCGATCGCATCGGTGCCATTCCTGCTCCACCACCTACATATAGCATCTCGGCATCAGATTCATTGATGAAGAATTCACCAAATGGACCTGATATGGTCACTTTGTCTCCCTTTTTACAGTTGAAAATATATGAGGAGGCAACCCCAGGGTTTACGTCCATCCATCCATTCTTAGATCGGTCCCATGGCGGGGTGGCAATACGAACGTTCAGCATGATTTCGCGCCCTTCTGCTGGGTAAGAGGCCATTGAATAGGCCCTTTCAACAGTTTCGGTATTCTTCATCACCAAAGGCCATAGGTTGAACTTGTCCCACTCGGTTTTGAACTTTTCGGGATCATCGTGCTCTTCAGGATGCGCGGTGATATCAATGTCTTCATACTTGATTTCGCAGGGTGGAATTTCAATCTGAATATACCCTCCTGCCTTGTAGTTCATGTCTTCAGGAATCTCGACCACAAACTCTTTTATGAACGAGGCCACATTGTAGTTTCTGACAACAGTGGCTTCCCATTTTTTGATACCGAACACCTCTTCAGGAATGGTGATTTCCATATCTTGCTTGACCTTAACCTGACAGGCCAAACGGGCGCCCTCTTGCAGCTCTCGCTTAGAAAAATGGGGAGTTTCGGTCGGTAAAGGCTCGCCGCCACCTGATAGTACATGGCACTCGCACTGTATGCAGGTTCCCCCGCCACCACAGGCCGATGGTAGAAAGATTTTTTTGTTGCCCAAGGTAGTCAAGAGGGAGTTACCAGATTCGACCTCAAGCTTTTTTTCACCATTGATGGTTATCGTTACGGGGCCCGAAGGTGAAAGCTTTTCCTTTGTAATAAGCAGCAACGCCACCAAAAGCAAAATCAAGATAAGAAACGCAACTACGGTAATCAAAATGGTACCTACGGTACTGGTAGCTAATATCATTTTTCTTCGTTTATGACTTCGTTAAATGAGACCTCTTTTTCTTTGTCTTCCAACTCTTTTTTCACTTCTTCTTTATCAACCTTTTCTACAGTGGTCGGCATAGGCTGTTCTGGCGGTTCGTTGTCGCCGGTGAGCATACCACCGAAACTCTGAAAACCAATACCCATAAGGCCGGTAATAATAAAGGTAATACCCAATCCGCGTAGTGCAGGGGGTACATTAGAGTACCTAATCTTCTCACGGATGGCAGCTATTGCCAAAATGGCCAAGAACCAGCCAATGCCCGAGCTAACCCCATAATTGAAAGCCAAGCCCAAGTTTGGTATTTCCCGTGCTTGCATGAAGAGCGAACCACCCAATATGGCACAGTTCACCGCAATCAACGGCAAGAAAATACCCAATGAATTATAAAGTGCCGGAGAGAATTTCTCGACCACAATTTCTACCAACTGTACCATTGTCGCAATCGTGGCGATAAATAGGATGAACGACAAAAAACTCAAATTGTAATCGGCGTATTCAGGACCTAGCCAGGCCAAAGCTCCTTCTTGAAGCAGGTACTGGTCCAAAAGCCAGTTGAGCGGCACCGTAACGGCCAAAACAAAAATGACCGCTGCACCAAGGCCAACAGCTGTACTGACCTTTTTTGATACCGCCAAATATGAACACATTCCCAAGAACACGGCAAAAACCATGTTATCGATAAATATTGACTTGAAAAATAATTCTATATGCTCTAACATCTGAAATATATTTTATGCTTCTTCTATCAATGCCCTATTGCGGGAGCGTTGTACCCAAATAATGATGCCGACGACAATCAGTGCTGCCGGAGGTATGATCATGAAACCATTGTTTTCATAGCCGATTGAATATAACCCAGTTTTTGCAATGGGGTCACCCAATACCTGATAACCCAGCAACGTTCCAGAACCCAATAGTTCCCTAAAAAATCCGACAATTATAAGAATGACACCATAGCCCAATGCATTGCCAATGCCGTCTAAAAACGAGCGCCAAACGCCATTACCGAGGGCAAATGCCTCAAAGCGCCCCATGATGATACAGTTGGTAATAATCAATCCCACAAAAACCGAAAGGGTCTTGCTCAACTCATATGCAAAAGCTTTTAATACCTGGTCAACGATAATTACCAATGCTGCAATGACCACAAGTTGAACGATAATTCTAATTTTAGAAGGAATAATATTGCGCATCAAAGACACGACCACATTACCCACCCCCAAAACAAAAATTACCGATATGGCCATTACTATTGAAGCTTTAAGCTCGGCCGTTATCGCCAATGCTGAACAGATACCCAATACCTGAATGGTTATTGGGTTATTGTCCGTCAATGGGTCCAAAATCAAATTTGCATCTTTTTTTGAAAGTAGTGCCATCTTAGTTATTTCTTAATGTTTCCAAATAGGGTCTATAGATTTTGAGAGTTTCGTTGATCATAGCAGTTACTCCATTGCCAGTAATGGTGGCACCTGCCAACGCATCAACCTCATTGTCATCTTTATCTTGGTTCAAAGGGTCATTGTTCCCCTTCACCACGGCTATGCCCTTAAAGCTGTTTCCATCCAATACGGATTCCCCTTCAAAGTCGTCCATAAAAAAGCGCATTTTAATATTTGCCCCAAGCCCGGGAGTTTCGGCCTTATGGTCAAAATAAACACCTTGCACGACCATGTTCTCATCCAGCGAAATGTAGCCCCAGATGGCATCCCACAATCCTTTTCCGTACATGGGCAGAATATAGAATTTCTTGCCATCTTTTTCTCCCACAAATAATGGAAACTTGGCCTCATTGCCTTCTTTAAAGGCTTTCAACTGCTTTTTCATATCGATGAGGAAAGCCTCTGGGTCTTCTTGAGCATTTCCGTTGGGATCGATGACCAATTGTTTTTTGATATACTTTGAAAATTCTTCCTCGACCCTTTCAGTGGGAACAAAGTTTACCCCACTATCGCCATCGTTCTCGTTAACACCCATGGCGTAGAGAATGTTCTGCTGTTTTTCAAAACGCTCGTTCTTCTCGATGGCCGGGCGCAGACTAGAGGCCAAAAAAGCCAATATCGATCCCACGACGGCCACCATGATGGTCGCGAAAATTACGGTATACGTGTTCTTTTCGGTATTGATTGCCATAGTAATTAAACAGTTTCAGCTTTAAGTGCTTGTTTTTCTTCAGAAATTCTAGGATAAATTTTGGCGTTTTGCCATCTTTTAAATCGTCTTCTGATATTGCCCCTTATCACATAGTGGTCGATGGTGGGCGCAAAGACGTTCATCAACAGAATGGCCAAGAACACCCCTTCTGGATAGGCCGGGTTAAACACACGGATCATGACCGATAGAAACCCTATTAAAAATCCGTAGATCCATTTTCCCCTATTGGTCTGTGAGCCTGTGACCGGGTCGGTTGCCATGTAGACAATGCCAAAGGCAAGGCCACCCACGATAAGATGCTTCCAATATTCAAAGCTCATAAGGCTATAGAACTTGCTGTACTCAGCTATCCAACCCATGTCTACGACCCAGTTGAATATGAGCCCCATTGCCAACGAACCTATAACGGCACTAACCATGATACGCCAGCTTGCGATTTTTGAGAAAATGAGGAACAACCCGCCCAAAAGGATCAAAAGGGTGGAAGTCTCACCAACCGAACCGGGAATAAAGCCGAAAAACATATCGGCCACATCAAATTTCTGGGCCATTTCGGCCGTATTACCCTGGGCCAGATAACCCAATACTGTTTCACCAGAAATGGCATCTGCTGTACCGGTCCTATCAACGGCACCGTGCACCCATACCTTGTCACCACTCATCCAAGTGGGATAGGCAAAGAACAGGAAGGCCCGGATGGTCAGGGCCGGATTCAAAATATTCATGCCCGTACCTCCAAATACCTCTTTACCGATAACCACACCAAAAGCAACGGCAACGGCCAACATCCAAAGTGGGGTGTCAACAGGAATGATCAATGGCACCAACATACCCGTTACCAGGTATCCTTCCTCCACTTCATGCCCTTTGATCACGGCAAACAAGAACTCAATGGCCAACCCCACACCGTATGAAACGATGACCAAGGGCAGCACCGTAATGGCCCCCAGCCAAAAATTGTCCCAAGTCAAGAAATGCTCGAACAACGAGAAATTTTCTGGATATCCATTAATGGCCGAATAATGTTGGTAACCTGCATTGAACATGCCGAACAGCAAGCAGGGTACCAAGGCCATGATTACAGTGTTCATGGTACGCTTTAAATCGTCTGCGGCCTTTACATGGGTACCCCGACCATGCGTGGTCTCATCTGGGGTATACAGAAACGTATGCAGGGCATTGAATGCCGGAGCCCACTTACTATCTCTATAGTGGTGCTTTAAAATGTGCAGCCTTTTCTTTAAAGTAAGTCTCTTATCACTCATGTTATCCTATTTCTTGGTATAGTAAATCAAGTCCTTCCCTGATTATTTTTTGGTGCGGTTGTTTTGATATACAGACAAACTCTGTAAGTGCAAAGTCTTCGGGGGCCACTTCGTAAAGGCCCAATTGCTCCATCTCATCCAAATCTTTGACCATGCAGGCCTTCAACAATTGAAGTGGATAGATATCGAACGGAAATACCTGTTCGTAAAGCCCAGTGACCACAAAGGCCCTGTGCTCGCCGTTGGTATTGGTATCAAGGTCATATTTCTTATTGGGCTTTAACCAAGAAAAGGTCAGCGCCCTTGTCGGCGAAATTTTGTTGAATACCGGTTTGTTCCACCCGAAAAACTCATAGTCATCTCCTTCAGGTATGGCCGTAACGGTATTGTTGTAGAAACCCAAATACCCATCAGGCCGCACTTTGTAACCAGTGAGCACATCACCGTTGATCAACCTGAATTTCTTTAAATCGACCCCGCTTGCATACAAAAAGGTAGAAATCTCGGCCCCAATTTTAGTGGTATAGTACTTGGGTGACTTGACCGCAGACCCTGCCAATGCTACGGTGCGCTCGGCATTGAACTTGCCGGTCAACAGCCACTCGCCCATAATGATCAAGTCTTGGGGCGCAATCGTCCAGACCACCTCTCCCTTGTTGATGGGGTCTATCTTATTGATTTGGGTGCCCACCAGACCGGCAGGGTGTGGCCCTGAAACTTTATGCAAGGTAATACCCTCTATTTTGCTGAAGGGCGATGTGGAAGTATTGCCCACAGATACGTGTATAGTGCCCGGGGTAAGTTTTGATAGGGCATCGATGGCCGCCTGTACTTCTTTTTCTTTTCCGCGTAAGACATAATCTACGTCAGCCGCCAAAGGAGCCGTTGTATAGCCCGAAATAAAAATGGCCTTGGGCACCAAATCGGGATTGGCGACAATGTCATACGGACGCTGCTTGATAAACGGCCAACAACCAGACTTCAAAAGGGCCGTTCGAATTTCATCGGCGTCGGCCTTTTTCAAATCAATTTTATCATGGGTCAGGTACCGCTGTTCCTTATCGGCCAAAATCTTTATGGTCAATATCCTTCGCCGTGCACCGCGAACAATCTCTACCAACTCACCGCTAACGGGCGAGACAAAGAGCATCTCTTCAATTTTCTTGTTGAAGAAAATAGGCTCGCCGGCTTTTACCTCGGCACCTTCTTTGATCAACATTTTTGGCGTAATCCCGTGGAAATCTTCTAAATTGAGAGCGTAAACATTGCTGGTAACGGCTTTCGAAGTAGTCTGTTCTGCAGCCCCGACAAGGTTGATGTTCAACCCTTTTTTGATTCGGATGTCTTTAGACATATTATAATAGACCTTATGGTTATCAAAAATTGCACGCAAATTTACTACTTAAAGGATTGTTTTCATAATTATCAACCAAGAAAAATGGCATTACAACGAGCTTGCTTTGGTCGGCATACTTTTTGTTTACCTTTATCCACAAAATAGGCCCTAAATGCGCTTTTTGATCAAACAAGTTTTTCTGCTATTCTTCTCTTTCTCAGTAGTTGGCCAAGTAAAAGAAGAGGTAAATCCACCGCCGCACATCAAGACGATTATCTTCAAAGGGCCCACCGAAGATCAATTTCCGGTGGTTCAATTGGGCGAACGCATCGTTCTTGAGTTCGATGACCTGAGTGCTAGTGAGCAAGACTACTATTATAAAATTGTTCATTGCGATTATGATTGGACACCATCACAGCTACTAAAATCGCAATACCTCGACGGAACCGACAACCAACGCATCATCGACTATGAAAACAGTTACAATACCCTACAGCCCTATTCCAATTACCGATTAACGATCCCAAATGGCGAAGTACGCCTGAAGGCCAGCGGCAACTATGTGCTCGAAATCTATAATATGTACAACGAGCTGCAGTTTTCCCGGCGGTTTGTGGTCTACCAAGATTTGGTACGGGTGGGCGCTACAGTAAAGCGGTCGAGAGACTTTGACTATATCAACGAGAAACAGGTAGTACAGTTTACCATCAACACTTCAGGGTTTCAAGTGGTAAATCCGAAGAAAGAAATAAAGGTGGCCATTATTCAGAACCACTATTGGCCGACAGCCATTTACAATGTGCAACCGCAGTTTACCATAGGAAACGAACTTGTCTATAAATATGATAAAGAGACCAGTTTTTTCGGGGGAAATGAATTTTTGAACTTTGACACCAAAGACCTAAGGGCGCCTTCTTTTGCCATTGCACGAATAGAATTTAAAGAGCTTTATCACCATTACTTGTTCACCAACCAATATCGTTACGACCAGCCCTACACCTATTTTCCTGATATTAACGGTGATTTTTTGGTGCGCACCCTTCAGGGAGACAATGTTTCGCGCGAGGCAGAGTACTCAGAGGTCCATTTCAGTTTGCCCTACAGCAATATTATTGGCTTGAACGAGGTGTACGTGGTGGGCAAATTCAACAACTACGACATCGGAGAAGAGAACAAAATGGCATTCAATGAAGACACGGGCAATTTAGAGCTCACCTACCCCATCAAGCAAGGGTTCTACAATTATAAATATGTGGTTAAAAATGATAATGGCGAGCTAGATTTCAACTTGGTATCAGGCAATTTTCATTTTACCGAGAACAACTACCTTATCTTGGTCTATTACCGTAACTTCGGGGACCTCTACGACAGCATAATCGGCATTGGCACGGCGAACTCAAGAGATATCAGCAATTAACTTATCTTTAGTGTCCAAACAAACCAAAAATGGGCAAGGGCAAAGGGCTTATCACCAAAGGCCGGTACGAGCTTAGGTTTCGCGGCAACCAGTGTTTGAATTGCGGGCACCCACTGGATATCAGCGACAAGTATTGCCCCAATTGTTCGCAGGCCAACAGTACCAAAAAACTGGTTCTCAAAGATTTTTTAGACGAGTTTTTTTCAAGTCTGGTCAACTACGACTCAAAATTGCTCAAAACCCTGTATACCCTATTGGTCAAGCCAGGCACCATCACCAAAGACTATATAGCTGGAAAAAGGGTTTCGTACACCAACCCGTTCCGGTTTTTATTGAGCTTGGCCTTTATCTACTTTTTGCTGTTCACCTATGATAACGACCTATATAAACTCGACCAACTCAAACTTGACGAAAAAATACGGGACAACGGGAATCTTAACTTCTCGGTAGACCCCTCTGCCATAAGAATCGACAGCCTTAACGGCAACGAAAACATAGTGGTGCCATTGGGTCAGATCGATTCTTTGGCGAAAGAGGATCCTAGACTTTCAGAGAATCTCGATCAGCTCGACTCTTTGAATGTGTTCATTCAAGAAAACATCGAAAGAGAAAGAATATCCGATTCTTTGATGTTGGCAGACCCCAAACAATACTTTGGGAAACTACAGAATGAAAAAAAAACCAGTTTTGCAGACAAGTTGGAGTTTTTCATCGCCATGATACGCAAAGACTCGCTTTCAAGCTTCGAAGAGGCCCAAGAAAAATATGGTGTAAAAGCCTCTTTGGGCAACAGGATCAGCTATAATGCCTCAAAAAGTGTTTTAAAGGCACTTGCCCAACCGGGCACCTGGTTGAACGACACAATTTCACAGTTACCGTTCATCGTATTTTTCTTTCTTCCCATCTTCACCATCTTTATTTGGGTGGTGTACATCCGCAAAAAATATACCTATACCGATCATTTAATCTTTAGTTTCCACAACCAGTCATTATTATTTATCTTGCTCATCCTTAGCCTGATCGTAGACGGTGTTTTCAACATAACAAGCGCAGGACTTTTTCTATTGGTGTTTGGCGTTTACCTTTATAAGGCGATGAGAAATTTCTACGGACAAGGCAGGTTTAAAACGATTGTTAAATACATTTTTCTGAATACGGTTTTTGCCTTTTTGGCACTTTTGAGCATAATTTTACTGTTTACGGGAAGTGTTTTTACCTACTGAGCCATGATTACACAAGTTACCAAAGGAATCAAAGTTTCTGTACAGACAAGTTTTGAGGGTACATTCTTTAAAAACTACAAGATGCACTATGCCTTTGGCTATACCATTACCATTGAAAACCAAAGTAAGGATGTGGTGCAACTGACGGCACGCCATTGGGACATCTTTGACTCGCTCAAGGAAAAAGAGACGGTGGACGGCGAGGGTGTAATCGGCAAAAAACCTGTGATACAGCCGGGCAAATCGCACACCTATAGTTCAGGATGCCTATTGGCATCGCCCATTGGAGCCATGCGGGGCTTCTACCACATGGTCAATTTTTCTTCTGGTGAAGAGTTTGAGGTAGAAATTCCCACCTTTAAGTTCGCGGCCCCTTTTGCCATGAACTAAGGTTTTTCAATTACTGATTATTGATTGTTTATTGACTTAAGGCTATGCCCAGCTATAAATCATTCGAAGAATTAGACTGTTGGAAGAAATGTCGTGAAGTAAAAATTTGGACCGGACGTTTATCTCAAAAAAGATTGATAAAAAGGACTTTGATATGATTCAAAATCTTAGAAGGGCAGGTCGTTCAACTACAAGAAATATCGCTGAAGGCTTTGGAAGGTATAATCATAAAGAGAACATACAATTCTGTAGAATAAGTAGGGGGTCACTATACGAAATAAAAGATGATCTGATTAATTGTTTGGATGAAGGCCTAGTAAGCGAAGTAGAAATCTCAAAGGGTATAGCACTCGTTGATGCAGCTATTCATTCTGTAAATGGATATATAAAATATTTATACTCTAAATTATAATAATTCACATAGCAATTAACAATAAGCAATCTGTAATAGATTTATCTTTTCCACTAGTCAAATAGTTACTATTTAGCAATAATTCCAATTTTATAATAGCTTTACCTTTCACTACCTTTGTGGGCATTCTATAACCCTAAAAAAAATCCACAATGGGCAAAGGTTTTTTTAAAGTTCCTATAGCAGTCAATGAACCTATAAAGAGCTACGCTCCAGGTACTCCTGAGCGCGAAGAAGTCTTAAAACAATACAAGGCATATTATAATTCGAAGGTCGAGGTGCCACTTTATATCGGCTCAGAAGAAATAAAGACCGGCAACACACGCCCCATGTCACCCCCACATGAGCACCAACATATTGTCGGACATTACCATACGGCCGAAAAAGAACATGTAGAAAAGGCCATTGCCAATTGTTTGGAAGCACGAAAAAAATGGGCCGACCTTGTTTGGGAGCAGCGCGCAGCCATATTTTTAAAAGCCGCTGACCTGATAGCGGGTCCTTATCGTGCCAAAATCAATGCCGCCACCATGATGGCCCAATCGAAGACCATTCACCAAGCAGAGATAGACGCAGCCTGCGAGCTCATTGATTTCTTGCGTTTCAATGTGGAGTTCATGAGCGAGATTTATAAGGAGCAGCCCTATTCAGCTGAGGGAACTTGGAACCGTGTCGAATACCGCCCATTGGAAGGATTTGTATACGCCATTACGCCTTTCAATTTCACGGCCATCGCCGGAAACTTACCGGCCAGTGCGGCCATGATGGGCAATGTGGTGGTCTGGAAACCCAGCGACAGCCAGGTCTATTCGGCTAAGGTTATCATGGATGTCTTTAAGGAGGCTGGATTGCCAGATGGTGTGATCAATATGGTCATGGGCGACCCCGTGATGATTACGGAAACCGTACTGGCAAGTCCAGATTTTTCAGGATTGCACTTCACCGGTTCGACCCATGTCTTCAAAGAGCTTTGGAAACAGATCGGAAACAACATCCACAACTATAAGACATACCCAAGAATCGTCGGTGAAACGGGAGGTAAAGACTTCATCATTGCCCACCCGACCGCCAAACCACAGCAGGTGGCAACGGCCATTACCAGGGGTGCCTTTGAGTTTCAAGGACAAAAATGTAGTGCCGCCTCTAGGGTGTACTTGCCAAAGTCGACCGCCGATGAGATTCTGGAATTGATCAAAAAAGATATCGAAAGCTTCAACAAGCCCGGCTCGCCCGAAGACATGTCAAATTTTATCACTGCGGTGATACATGAAGGATCTTTCGATAAACTTGCCAAATACATCAATCAGGCAAAGGCCGACAAAGAGGCTGAAATCATTGTGGGGGGTGGTTATGACAAATCGGTTGGTTATTTCGTTGAACCGACCGTGATCTTGACCAAAGACCCGAAATACACCACTATGTGCACTGAGCTCTTCGGTCCGGTCGTCACCGTATACATTTACGATGACAAAGACTGGAGCCAAACACTTGAATTGGTCGATGGCACCTCAGAGTATGCCCTTACCGGCGCTGTCTTGGCAACCGACCGATATGCCATTGACGAGGCCACCAAGGTTCTGGAAAATTGTGCGGGCAATTTCTATATCAACGATAAACCCACTGGGGCGGTTGTGGGCCAACAGCCGTTTGGCGGCGCACGTGCATCGGGTACCAACGACAAGGCAGGTTCCGCACAGAACCTTTTGCGTTGGGTATCGCCTAGATTGATCAAAGAAACCTTTGTGACCCCCGAAGATTATCGTTATCCTTTCTTGGGATAAGATACACCGATAAGAAAAACCTGGCCTATTCCTTCAAAAAGAAGGGATAGGCTTTTTTTTGCGCAACCATATGAAATGCCAATTTCAGCAAGCAGGCATCCCTATGAACCATTGGTTGGGGACATAGTACGGCTTTACCCCAATCATCTCTTGATTACCTACACTGCAACGATTTTCGATCACTCTCCATTAATTGTAAATAAATTGTAAATTCATTGCCATTGTAACAACCGCCCTTTATGCATTACGGTTTTGGTGATGTGCTGACTTTGTTGGGCTCTTTGGGCCTTTTTCTATATGGAATGAAGGTCATGAGCGATGCCCTGATGGAAGTGGCCGGCGATAGAATGCGAAAGATTCTGGCCACCATGACCTCTAACCGTCTTTTTGCTGTCTTTACCGGTTTTTTGATTACCGCCATCATACAGTCGTCATCGGCGACCACCTTGATGGTCGTCAGTTTTGCCAATGCCTCGTTGCTTACATTGACCGAATCGATAGGGGTCATTATGGGCGCCAATATCGGTACGACCGTGACCGCTTGGCTCATTACTTTGCTTGGTTTCAAGGTCAATATAAGTGCTATTGCCCTACCCCTTGTGGGATTGGGTTTTTTGTTCACCTTCTCAAAAAAGAAAAAAACCAACCAATGGGGAAGGTTTGTCATCGGTTTCGCCATTTTGTTTATCGGACTACAGTTTTTGAAAGATGCCGTGCCCGATATTGGAAACAACCCCGAGGCCCTGGCCTTTCTTTCAAAATATACCCAGCTTGGCATCTGGTCGGTGTTATTGTTTCTATTGATTGGCTCCATACTTACGATTATCGTACAATCGTCAAGCGCCACAATGGCCCTGACCTTGGTCATGTGCTATGAGGGGTGGATCCCGTTCGATATGGCCGCCGCCATGGTATTGGGCGAGAACATCGGCACCACAGTAACGGCCAATTTGGCGGCATTGATCGCTAATTACCATGCCAAACGAACAGCCCGCGCCCATTTGATCTTCAATTTGTTGGGAGTAGTGTGGATGCTCATACTGTTCGTTCCCTTTTTGAATATGGTCAATTGGTTTGTTACAAGGAATGGGGGCGTATCGCCCTTTGTCGAAGCTACGGCTATACCCGTTGCGTTATCGGTATTTCATACCACCTTTAACATTGCCAACACCTTTTTTCTCATATGGTTTGTGCCCGTTATCGCCAACATAGTCAAGAGACTGGTGCCTGAAAAAGTGGATCCAGAGCGAGAAATAGACCAACCCATATTTCTGAACAAATCGTACCTGAAATATCCGCAAACCGGGGTCGCCGCACTTTTAAAAGAATCAAAAAGACTTTTTGAAGAAGCTGCTTACAAAGCCATAGCACACGGCATCAATATTCACCGCGATGATATCGCATCTGACAAAAAGACCAAGGTTTTGGTAGATAGCCGCCAAGTGATCGAGGTCGACCTAGATGGTCTGTACTATACCAAAATAAAGTCGATTTACAGCAAAATTGTCGAGTATGCCACAGTACTGCAGTCAAGATTCGAGCTCAACAAAGACTTGATTGCTACCATCCGTACTATTTTGGTGGCAAATCGTTTGATCGTCGCAATTGTTAAGTCGATGAAGCCCATCCACAAGAACATGTCAAAATACGTAGCCTCTGACAATTATTATATAAAAAAGGAATACAATGACCTTCGAAAGATCATTATCAAAGTGCTCCGGGTCATTATTGCCATAAGAAATTCAGATGACCCCTCGGCGCATCTCTCCAAATTGGAAAAACTACGTGATAAGGCCGATAAAAGCGATGTTATCATGGACGGTACCTTAAATAGACTGATTCGGGACAACCATATAACCAACGAAATGGCCACCTCGCTCATGAACGATAGTGCAGCGGTCACCAATATAGTCAAAAACCTAATAGCGGTTGCTGAACTTCTGTACATCAAAAAAGACCCCATCTTCCAAGAGTCAAAGACCCCCGAACTTTTGGAATTGGAAGAGGGTATTTTGAGCGACGAAAACGGACAGATGTAAGCATTGTCTCGCTTGGCAATGGCCTACAT
Source organism: Flagellimonas lutaonensis (assembly GCF_000963865.1). Taxonomy (NCBI): domain Bacteria; kingdom Pseudomonadati; phylum Bacteroidota; class Flavobacteriia; order Flavobacteriales; family Flavobacteriaceae; genus Flagellimonas; species Flagellimonas lutaonensis. The sequence goes on along the minus strand of NZ_CP011071.1, from coordinate 2,269,579 downwards.
TTCTAAGAAACGATTCTTTTTATACAGTTGAAAAATCATCAAATACTTACCCTGAAACCACCGCCTGCTGCGACTTTTCGGGCGTTTTCAATACTATTTATGTAAATTTAACGTTAAGTAATTGTAAATTTAATGTAATTTATAGAGCTTTATGGTCGAAACTAAGCAAGAAAGTTATGGAACAGAAGCAAAAACGGTCAATAGGAACCATTCAGCGTGTTGAGCTTTTTTGGCTTACTTTGAAATTATACGCTAAAAAGTGCCGTTACACCTATCATCAGGTGTTGACTACTTAAAGTTACCATTGGCCTCGCATATTTCCCATTACGCAAAAACCCCTTCATGGTTGCCGTTTACAGGTGACCACAGAACACCCTTTGTCCCAAATACCCCCTAATTTGGCTCATACGGGCCGCTTTTTCCAAAGTGAAAATCGATATCTTTGATTAAATGCCTTGAAAATCAGGGCAGTTAACTCTAACACTACTGAAAATGAAAAAAATTCTCACCTTATCGGTATGTCTGGTTACGTTTGTGGCTTTTGCCCAGCAAGACAATACCGTACAAAACACCCTTCAGGGCATGGTAGCAATGGTACAAGGACAAGTAGTCCAATTGGCTGAAGCCTTTGATGAAGAACAATATGATTGGCGGCCGGCCGATGGCATACGCTCGGTCAGGGAGTCCATTTTGCATATAGCTGCGGCAAATTACTTTCTGGCATCCAAAATGGGGTATCCACCACCAGAGGACGTCGATTTTATGGGTATGGAGGCCAATATCATCGGTAAAGAAAATGTAATCGATGCGCTCAAAAAGTCAAATGAGTTCATTTTAGACAAGATTACGAAAGAAGAAACCGAAAAATTAGGCGACGAAGTCGATTTCGGTTTTATGAAACTCAATAGATTGGGCGGACTTCTGGTAGTACTTGAGCACAATGGCGAGCACAAGGGCCAATTGATCGCCTATGCCCGTTCCAATGGGGTAACACCGCCTTGGAGCCAAGGCCAATAGTATTTGTCGAGTAGGGTCGAGTGCGCATGGCAGTATAAAAGACTGGGCGCGCCCGACCCTGCCCGAATTACTATTTGTATGAATTTTTTTGGGATGTTGTTCTATCCTTTGAACTTCTGGGGCAGGTACACTACTTTTTTCGTGTCGAAAAACGGGTGGTCGAAATATCCGCTGAGTTCAAACAACTGCACGTTGGTGTAGCCGCGCAACTCTTCGTCGAGATTGCCGCCCTTAAGATACAATATGCCGTTCTTGCGTTCATGGGCCGAGTCTTTCTTTATTTTTCCCTTCGTCCAACGAACAAACGTGGGCATCGCCGCCACGGCCCGGCTTACGATAAAGTCAAACCGGCCATGTAGCTCTTCCACACGGCTGTGGTGGGCCGTTACGTTGTCAAGTTTCAGGGCATCTATCACTTCTTGTACCACCTTTATCTTTTTTCCAATGGCATCGACCAGGGTAAACTGGGTCTCAGGAAACAAAATCGCCAATGGAATGCCGGGAAAACCCCCTCCCGTGCCCACATCCAAGATCGCTGCTCCCTCGTTGAATTGTTGTACCTTTGCAATGCCCAAAGAATGGAGTACATGCCGCAGGTATAGCTCATCAATATCTTTTCTTGATACCACATTTATCTTTTGGTTCCAATCTTGATACAGGTCTTCCAACCTTAAAAAACGTTGTTTTTGGGTTTCGGTAAGACTGTTAAAATATTTGAAAACAATGTCGGCTTTCATCAAAACATATTAGGTTTGTCAAAAATAATACTTTTAATACCCAACGAACGTTATATTATTGACAGCTACAGTTATACTTAGTTCGTTACTTTTACTTAAATCAATCTAATGCAAAAAGAAACCATCCGTTTCTCAAGAAAAGACTCCGCACAATTCTTTAGAACCCTGAACAAACGCGTCAACGACTACTTTAAGGAGAATGGCATAAAAAAGACCGGCAATTGGAAATTGCACTTGAAAGCCATTGTGATGTTCAGTTTGTACCTGACTCCCTATTTTTTAATGTTATCAATGGATTTCCCGACTTGGGTACAATTCCTATTTACCATTTTAATGGGTGTTGGCATGGCAGGTGTTGGCATGAATGTGATGCACGACGCCAACCATGGCTCATACTCTACAAAAAAATGGGTCAACAAAATTATGGGTAGCAGTATGTACCTTTTGGCCGGCAATGTCTATAATTGGCAGGTACAGCACAATGTACTGCACCACACCTATACCAATATCCATGAACATGACGAAGATATGGAAGCGGGCAGGGTGCTGCGTTTTTCAAAACACGCCAAGTGGAAAAAGCACCATCGATTCCAACATTGGTATTCCGTTTTTTTATACGGTCTGCTTACGTTCAATTGGGCGATAACCACCGACTTTAAGCAAATGTACAAGTACACGAAACGAAAACTTTCTTTTGGCAAGTTTCCGAATCCTGTTTTGAACTGGAGTACTTTGGCAATAACCAAGGCTTTATATTTTGTAGTTTGGATTGTTCTGCCCATACTGTTCTTCGATATTCCTTGGTGGCATGTTTTGATAGGCTTTTTTATAATGCACTATGTTGCAGGCCTTATATTGAGCATTGTCTTTCAATTGGCACACATTGTGGATGAGGCCGAGACACCGCTTCCTGACGAATCAGGAAGCATGAAGAACACCTGGGCCATCCACCAATTGTTCACCACCGTTAATTTTGGTACGAAAAATAAGATAGTGAACTGGTTTACAGGCGGACTCAACCATCAGGTCGAGCACCATATTTTTCCGCACATCAGCCATGTGCATTACACAAAAATTGCCAAAATTGTGAAACAGACGGCAAAAGAGTTCAATTTACCCTACAACGAGTACCAAACCACAAGAAAAGCTATAATTTCGCACTTCAAGCATTTAAGGGAATTAGGGCAGAAGCCTAGTTTGCAATACCAATAAAAGCATACTTACATGAGTAACCAACCGTCGAACCGGATAAAGAACATGTCCACTTCGGCTACATTGGCAATGGCTGCCAAAGCCCGTGAACTCAGAAATGAGGGTAAAGATATTATTGGCCTTAGCCTTGGCGAACCCGATTTCAACATCCCAGACTTCATAAAAGAGGCTGCCAAACAGGCCATTGACGATAACTATAGCAGCTATACGCCCGTTGACGGCTATGCAGACCTAAAGATTGCCATTTCAAATAAGTTCAAGCGAGACAACGATATCGACTACAGCCTGAAACAGATTGTGGTCTCTACAGGTGCCAAGCAATCATTGTTCAATGTGGCCATGGTGGTGCTGAACCCCGGTGATGAGGTTATCTTACCTGCACCCTATTGGGTGAGCTATAGTGATATCGTAAAATTGGCCGAGGGAGTCCCTGTTGAAGTACCCACCAGTATCGAAACCGATTTCAAGATGACGCCTGAGCAATTGGAGGCCACCATCACTCCCAAGACCAAAATGTTGTGGTTCAGTTCTCCCTGTAACCCCAGTGGTTCGGTCTATGGAAGAGAAGAGCTCGAAGCACTAGCGGCCGTGTTGAAAAAACACCCGGATATCATTGTCGTTTCAGACGAGATTTACGAACACATCAATTTCAAGGGTGGTGGGCATGTAAGCATTGCCGGCATTGCAGGTATGTATGATCGAACGGTAACGGTCAACGGTGTTTCAAAAGCATTCGCCATGACCGGATGGCGTATCGGTTATATCGGCGCGCCCGAATGGATCGCCAAGGGATGTACCAAACTTCAGGGCCAAGTGACCAGTGGAGCCAATGCGATTGCGCAGCGAGCCACAATCGCCGCCTTAGAGGCCCCTAAAAGCAAGATCCAGTATATGATCGACAAGTTTCACCAACGTCGTGACTTGGTATTGGATCTACTGCGGAAAATCGATGGCTTTAACGTGAACGTGCCCGAAGGGGCTTTCTATGTGTTTCCTGATGTGTCAGCTTTTTTTGGAAGAACCCTTAACGGAACACAAATAAACAATGCATCGGATTTCTCGCTTTACTTGCTGGAACATGCCAATGTAGCCACCGTTACAGGGGAAGCCTTCGGAAACCCAAACTGCATCAGAATTTCGTATGCCGCCTCTGAGGCAGAATTAAAGGAAGCGATTGCAAGGATTGCAAAGGTGCTTTAGTTTTGGCCACTCCCTATAAAATCAGGAATTTAAGAGATTCGTTGCCACTTTTAGAAGGACAAAGTAAGTTGACGATTAAGTGCTTTTCCAGAAGACCGGGGTCAAAACGATCAACACGGTAAAGAGCTCCAATCTTCCCAGAAGCATCAAAAAAGCACACCACCATTTGCCAAAGGCGGGCAGGCTGCTAAAATTGACCACGGGGTTCAGGTCGCCCAAGGCCGGCCCAACATTGCCCAACGATGATGCCGCGCCTCCTAAGGCCGATTCAAAGTCCAACCCCAAAAAACCAAGCACAAGGGCACCGATAATAAACAAAAGCATATAGAGTACAAAGAAGGCGATGATGTTGTAGACCACATGCTCAGAGACCGTTTTGTTGTTGTACCGAACCGGAATGATGGCATTTGTATGCAGTGTACGCTTGAACTCCAGAATACCGTTTTTGATGATGAGCAGATGCCGCATCACCTTGATGCCCCCCGAGGTAGAGCCGGCCGACCCACCCAAGAACATCAATCCGAAGAAAAAGACCGTCAAAAAAGGGGTCCAGTTGGTGAAATCTGCCGTTACAAAACCAGTGGTGGTGATAACGGCCAAAACTTGGAACAGACCATGTCTGATCGAACTTTCAAAATCCCCCAAAACCTTGGGGTGGTAGTCAGAAACCGGCACATCGGCCTGTAGATAGACCACAACTGCCGCCACTATGGCAAAGATTGCAATGAACAATGAATAAAATTTGAACTCTTCATCTTTGATGATACGCTGCACTTTTCCGGTAAAGGCAAAGTAGCTGATAACAAAGTTGGTACCTGCCAAAAACATGAACAGCATGATGATGTACTGGATAAGGGGTTGATCGTTCCAGTAGGCCACACTCAGGTTCTTGGTCGAAAACCCACCTGTCGATAGGGTTGAAAGCGAATGGTTGATGGCATCAAAGAACGACATACCCGCCAACTTCAACAACAAGGTCTCGGCTATGGTATAACCAACATATATGAGCCAAAGTCGCTTTGCGGTATCGGTAATCCTAGGGTGTAGTTTATCGCCCCCGGGACCAGGAGCCTCTGCTGCGAACAACTGCATACCGCCAATGCCCAACAGCGGTAAGATTGCTATGGCCAGTACAATGATACCCATACCGCCTATCCAATGGGTCAGGCTTCTCCAAAACAGGATTCCTTTGGGTAGGGATTCAATATCGTTCAAGATTGAGGCGCCCGTGGTGGTATAGCCCGAGATGGTCTCAAAAAAAGCATTGGTCAACGAGGGAATGGAACCGGTAAACAGGTAAGGAAGCACACCAGACAAAGACATGATGATCCATCCGAAGGTTACGATGATATAGCCTTCTTTTCTCTTCACCTCCTTCTTACGCCCCCGGGTATAAAACATGGCCATGACCCCCACAAAAAGGGTGACGATGGCCGCCAACATAATATCAAGGGTGGCCCCATCTTGGTAAATACCGCTCACAAGTGCCGCCAACAGCATGAATGAACCGTTGCAAAGTAGCAAAAGGCCCATGATATGAACGATGATCCTAAAGTTTAGCCACATTAGAGAAAGAGCTTTTCAATTCGCGGAATGGCCTTGGGCAGACAGCACACCACTACCCTATCGCCCTGTTGTATCTTAAAATCACCTAAGGCAATGATGCCCTTGTCATCACGGATCACCCCCCCAATGCTGGCCTCTCTCGGAAAATCAAGTTCCCTGATGATCTCGCCATTGACCAGCGATGTGGGCTTGACCACAAACTCAAGTATTTCGGCATTCAGATTGTTCAACCTTGTCAGGGCAACCACTTCACCCCTTCTAATGTACCGGAAGATATTATTGGCCGCCAACAGTTTCTTGTTGATGAGGGTATCGACCCCAATGGACTGTGAGAGTTGAAAATAATCCATGTTCTCGACCATGGCTATGGTCTTCTTTATGTTTTTCGATTTGGCCATGAGGCACGACATGATGTTGGTCTCAGAATTGCCCGTTACGGCGATAAAGGCATCCATCGATTCAAGGCTCTCCTCTTCAAGAAGCTCTACATTGCGGCCATCACCGTTGATGACCAAGGCATTGGGAAGCATATCGGCCATTTCAAAGGCCTTTTCCTTGTTCTTTTCAATCAGTTTTACGTTGAACCGGTTGTTGCATAGGTCTCGGGCAGTTTTAAAACCCACCTTGCTACCGCCTAGGATCATTACATTCTTAATGTCCTTTTTCTGCATCCCCGTAAGCCTGTAAAGCTTTTCAACCCCCTCTGGGGTAGTGATAAAATATACTTGGTCTCCCTCCTTAAAAACAGTATCACCCCTAGGTATTCGGGTATATTGAGTACCCATACGCTGCAAGGCTATGGGCATAAAATGAAGCTCGGGAAAAATTCTGGCCGCTTCTTTTACCATTTTGCCCACAAATGGGGCATTTTTTGGCAAAAACACGCCCACCATTGTCAAGAGGCCCTCTTCAAATTCGTACGTATCGGTAAAGGCCGACTTGTTCAATAACAATTGTATTTCAGAGGCTGCCAATTCTTCGGGGGATATCAGTTCATCGATGCCCAACTGTGAAAAATCAATGAGTTCTTTATTGTCGATGAACTCGGTGTTCGATATTCTGGCAATGGTTCGCTTGCAACCCATTTGTTTTGCCAAGAAGCAAAGGGTCAGATTGGTGGTCTCAGAGGCGGTGACGGCGATGGTAAGGTCTGAATTCTGAACATTGGCTTCCTTCAACACGGTAACCGAAGTGGCATCTCCACGCAACACCTTTATATCTAAATGGTTGTCGGCATATGAAAGGCTTTCCCTGTCGGTGTCTATCAACGTAATATCCTGTGCCTCATACGACAATAGTTTTGCCAAATGAAAGCCTACTTCACCAGCGCCTGCAATGATTATCTTCATAAACTAAAATTAAGTAACAGCTTCAACCTTTGAAATTAAAAGGTGATTGGAAGGAAATTGACCTGTCGCCAAACTACGAAATGCTGTGCCCATTCAAAGGTACATCTTGTAATACGCCAACAAAATTACAACAATTATTTTGTTCATATGGAATACCACAAAACACCCAAGTCGTATCTTTGCGCAAATTTTTTGAATGGCAAAACAAGTCACCCCTTACAAAAGTTCGGAAAAAGGAAAAAAAGACCAGGTAACCAAGATGTTCGATGCCATTTCAAAGGAGTATGACGGATTGAACAGGGTCATCTCTTTTGGCACCGACGTTAAATGGCGAAAAAAAGTGGTCGCTTTGGTAGGGGCAAAAAGCCCAAAATCAGTGTTGGATATTGCCACGGGAACGGGTGACCTGGCCATTGCCCTGGCCCAAACCGGTGCCGAAAAAGTAGTGGGATTGGACATCTCACCGGGCATGCTTGAGGTGGGCAAGACCAAGGTGGACAAAGCAAATCTTCAAGAAACCATAGAAATGGTCATCGGCGACAGTGAGAACTTGGCCTACGATGACAATACCTTTGATGCCGTGACGGTTGCCTTCGGTGTTCGCAACTTTGAGAACCTTGAGAAAGGACTTTCAGAAATATACCGTGTGCTCAAACCTTCAGGTATCTTTGTGGTGCTCGAAACATCTGTGCCCACCAGGTTTCCATTCAAGCAAGGGTATCATTTGTACACCAAATATATGCTGCCCACCATCGGCAGGTTGTTTTCAAAAGACCGTTCGGCCTATGCCTATTTGGGCGAATCGGCAGCAGCTTTCCCCCATGGACAGGATTTCAACAATATTTTGGCCAAAATCGGGTTTATAGGTATAGAGAACAAACCCCAGACATTTGGGGCAGCATCTATCTATGTTGCTACAAAATAAATTGATGAAGAACATCATTTCACTGTTGGGCCTACTGCTGCTGGCATGCCCCGTAATCCATTCGCAGTTTAACAAAGACCCTATCCTCAACATACAGAACGAGGACAAAAAGTTTCTAAACTGGGGATATTATCTGGGTTTTAACCAATACGACTTTCAGTTTGAGTACGAGACCGATGTTTCCCAAGACATTTTGGTCGACAAAAGTTTTGGCTTCAATGTTGGCCTTATCGGGGAAATGCGTATAAATGATTTTGTCGATGTCCGTTTTGAGCCAGGCCTTCTTTACACCCAACGAATATTGGGTTTTCCCGGGTTCGACAATGAAGCGGATGCGCTCAGGGAGGTACGCTCAACCTATATCCGTTTTCCGTTGTTGGCAAAGCTCAGCACCAAACGTTTTGGTAACTGGAAACCATTTATCATCGGGGGCGGGTACGCAGCCATTAACTTGGGAAGCAATGAAGATAGTCTTGAAGACAATAGTAGCGGCGAGTTTCGAATGAAGAAGAACGTGTTCGGCTACGAGTTGGGCTTTGGCATCGATTTCTACACTGAATACTTCAAGTTTACCCCCTCGATACGCGGAGTTTTTGCCCTTACCGATGAATTGGTGCGCGATGCCGACCCCAATAGCCCATGGACAGGCAACATCGCCGCCATGCGCACAAGGGGCATCTTTATCAACTTTACATTCGAGTAATTGCTTTGGATGGGGGTGGATAAAAGCAAACCGCCATTGGTTAACCGTCTCTTCTGATCTCATTGAGTAAAACGGCGGTGGCAGTGGCCACATTCAAACTTTCAGAACTCTTTTCACCATACTGCGGTATCGAAATTTTCTTGTCAACCAATTTTTCTATTCCATTTGAAATGCCGCTGGCTTCGTTGCCCATGACAAGCATTCCTTTTTCCGGAAACTTTTCCCGATAGACATTTTCTCCATCCATGAAGGCCCCATAGACAGGCAGGTTGGTGGCGGCCAAAAAGTGTTCTAAATCTTCATATATGACATTGACCCTGGCCACCGAGCCCATGGTTGCCTGTAGCACTTTCGGGTTATAAACATCGACCGTGTCATTTGAACAAACCAAATGTGCGATACCGTACCAATCACAAAGGCGGATGATGGTGCCCAGATTGCCCGGGTCTCTCACGGCATCCAAGACCAACACCCAATCTGAAGTATCCACAGGCCTTGTTTGTGGTATTTTGAATACCCCGAGAACCCCGCTGGGGGTCTTTAGTCCGCTCATTTTTTTCATGTCAGAAGCAGCGGCCGATGAAATTTGAAAGTGGGTATTGCCCATTATGCCGATTTCGGTTTCATACAATGCCACCGGTTCCATACCGCCACTTAAAAGGTCACCCACGAGCTTTTTTCCTTCGGCGACAAACATTTTATGTTGACTTCGGTACTTTTTTTGCTGTAAGCTTTTTACCAGTTTTATTTGGTTTTTCGTAACCATTAAATAATGTATTTTTGGTCTCTATGAAGGGTATAGCAGTTCGAGGTATCTGGGCAAAAATAATGCTATTGTTGCTCACCTTCGTCTATATGGGCTGTAATACCCTGAAAAAGGTGGGAGATGATGAGCTTTTGCTTACCAAAAACACCATTTATACCGATGAGAAAGCTGTCAAGGATGCGGAAATTAAAAACCTTATCGTACAAAAGCCCAACAGTAACCTGCTGGGCTATCCGCTTCGTTTGAACCTCTATAACCTCGCCAAAGAAGATCCTGATTCGCTTTTTAGAGACTGGCTGTACAAAAAAGATAAGCGCGAAAAACGTTTGGCCAATCTGATCTCGAAAAAACAGATCAACGCCCTCAGCACTTCCTTTTTTGTAAAGGGCTGGAGTGAATTGTTGAAACGGATCGGCGAACCACCCGCTATTATCGATACGGCCAAAACACGAAAATCAACGGAGTTGTTGCAGGCCTATTATGGCAGCAAGGGCTATTTCAACAACACGGTCGATTATCACATTGTAAGCGGCAAAAGAAAAAAAAAGGCGGAAGTCGAATACAAGGTAGACCTAGGCACCCCCTTTATGGTAGACTCGCTTGCAACCAACATAGTGTCAAAACAATTGGATTCCATATATCGCGAGCATGCAGAACTATCGGTTGTGAAGGAAAACCAACAATTTGACCTGGCCAACTTTGACAATGAACGGAAAAGGCTTACCAATCTATTTCGCAATACGGGTGTTTACAATTTTCAGGAAAGCTCGGTGAACTTTGACGTTATCAGAGATACGACCCAAGCGGCCGAAGACCGTAATATGGATGTCATTCTTAATGTTAGAAAACCGCGCAGTGCAAACGATACCGAAAACACACCTAGCAACTACAAGATCCACCGCTTCAAAAAAATCAACATCTATGCCGATTATCTTTTCAGCGAAGGAACCGACTCATTGCAATCGATAGAATTTGAAGACTATACCATTTTCTACAAAGACAAATTGCGATATAAGCCGAAAGCGTTGACCGATGCCATCTTTTTCAAGAAAGACAGTATCTACAGGGATATCGACTACACAAGGACCAATCGGCAGATTACCAACTTGAACACGTTTAGGTACCCGAACATCGAGTTCATTCCCGACTCCACCGAGGCCCGATTGGTTTCAAACATTTACCTGTCTCCCCGCCCCAAATATTCGTTGGGACTCAACTTTGATCTGACCCACTCGAACATTCAGCAGGTAGGTACCGCCCTTAGTACCTCTGTGACCTCCCGAAATGTGTTTGGCGGGGCCGAGACCTTGAATATTTCGGCACGTGGATCCATAGGTCTATTGAGCGATGCCTCTTTGGGAGATGGCGATTTTACCTCTGAAATCGGGGGTGATGTCAACATTACCTTTCCGAGAATCTGGTTTCCATTGAACACTGAAAAGGTGATTCCCTATTACATGCTCCCGCAAAGTAGGTTGTCTGTAGGTACCAACTTTCAAAAGAATATTGGGCTTGACCGTCAATCGTTCAATACCATCTTATCTTACAACTGGCAGCCCACAGATTTGCTGAAAAATACCGTTGAACTGCTGAACATTGAATTTGTACGAAACACCGACACCAAAGACTTTTTTAGAGTTTACAATAACACCTACCAACGGTTAAATGAAATTGCCAGTGATGATTTTTATCAAAACAATACCCAACTAGATTCATTGTACAATGAAAACGGTAGTTTAACCATACCCGATGGTGCCAACGATTTCATAAATGCTGTTTTGGAAGAAGGCGTTAGCCAAAGTCTTGTAGATACAAGGGATGTTCGCAGTATTCGTGAGCGTCGCGACCGTTTGACAGAGAACAACCTTATCTTTACATCTAGCTATACTTTCATCAAAAACAATAAACAAGGAACCAATGATTTGAGCTTTTATCAGTTCAGACTAAAACTCGAGAGCGCCGGGAATCTGCTTTCTGCCGTATCAAATATAATACCGTATGAAAAGAACAGCAATAATCAATCTTTAATTTTTGGAGTTCCTTTCTCGCAATACTTTAAAACTGAACTTGATTACATCAAACATTGGCAAACCTCGAGCACCGATGTATTGGCATTTCGAAGCTTTTTTGGTATAGCCATACCCTACGGCAACTCAAACAACATACCCTTTGTAAGGAGTTATTTTGCTGGAGGCTCCAATGATAACCGCGCATGGAACGCCTATGAATTGGGCCCTGGCAGCACATCAAACCTCAACGATTTCAATGAGGCCAATCTAAAACTGGCCTTAAACCTTGAGTACCGTTTTCCGATAGTGGGCGACATAAAAGGGGCGCTTTTCGCCGATGCCGGCAACATTTGGAACGTTTTTGAAAACCAAGACAACGAAGAGGCCATTTTCACCGGCTTTGATTCGCTCAAAGACATTGCCCTGGGCACAGGTTTCGGCCTTCGGTACGACTTTACCTACTTTGTGTTCAGGGTCGATACTGGGTTCAAAACCTACAATCCGGCCGAAGAGCCCACTAAACGTTGGTTCAGCGACTATAACTTTAGAAATGCGGTCTTTAACGTGGGTATCAACTATCCGTTCTAGTGCAGACTAAATATTTTATTACTTTTGTTCACTGTTTTAACCCATAACTAACTCAAGAAACATGTCCCACAATATAAAGCCAGGCGTTGCCACAGGCGATGAGGTACAAGCCATCTTCAACTATGCCAAAGAAAAAGGGTTTGCCCTACCGGCCGTGAATGTAATCGGTTCAAATTCGATGAACGCGGTAATGGAAACAGCTGCAGCGCTCAATGCTCCCGTCATTATACAATTTTCCAATGGTGGGGCACAGTTCAATGCAGGCAAAGGACTTTCAAACGAAAACCAAAGAGCGGCCATTCTAGGGGCCGTTGCCGGTGCCAAACATGTACACGAAATGGCCGAGGCCTATGGTGCCACGGTTATTTTGCATACCGACCACTGTGCCAAAAAGTTACTACCCTGGATCGATGGCCTTTTAGATGCCAGCGAGGCCCATTACAAGGTAACCGGAAAGTCACTTTACAGCTCGCATATGATCGATCTTTCGGAAGAGCCCCTTGAAGAGAACATTGAGATTTGCAAAAAATATTTGAAGCGCATGTCTAAAATGGACATGACACTTGAGATTGAATTGGGAGTCACCGGTGGCGAGGAAGATGGTGTCGATAACACCGATGTCGACAGTTCAAAACTGTACACCCAGCCAGAAGAAGTAGCTTATGCCTACGAAGAGTTGTCAAAAGTGAGCCATCGCTTTACCATTGCTGCTGCCTTTGGAAACGTGCATGGAGTCTACAAGCCGGGCAATGTGAAGTTGACGCCCAAAATCTTGAAAAATTCACAGGAATATGTTTCAAACAAGTTTGGTGTCGAACACAACCATATCGATTTTGTCTTTCATGGCGGCTCGGGTTCCACCCTTGAAGAAATAAGGGAGGCCATTGGCTATGGGGTCGTAAAGATGAATATCGACACCGATCTGCAATATGCCTTTTTGAGCGGTGTTCGAGACTATGTCTTGAACAAAAAAGATTACCTATTGGCGCAGATAGGCAACCCCGACGGTGATGACCAACCCAACAAAAAGTTCTATGATCCGCGGGTATGGTTACGCGAAGGCGAAAAAACATTCTCAGACCGTCTTAAAAAGGCCTTTGAAGACCTTAACAATGTAAATACACTATAACAAAAAACCCTTATTATGTCGTCTTGGTTCAAAAGGAAGGAAAAGGGAATACAAACTTCCACAGAAGAAAAAAAAGACACCCCAAAGGGGTTATGGTACAAATCACCGACCGGAAAAATTGTAGAGTCTGAAGAACTGGCAAAGAATTTCTATGTTAGCCCTGAAGATGATTACCATGTTCGAATAGGAAGCAAAGAATATTTTGAGATTCTTTTTGATGACAATAAATTTAAAGAGCTGGATGAGAAACTGACCTCAAAAGACCCCCTCAAATTTGTTGACACCAAAAAATATTCAGACCGCCTAAAAGCTGCCCAAAAGAAGACCGGCCTTAAAGATGCCGTGCGCACTGCCGTGGGCAAGTCTATGGGCAAAGACCTCGTGGTTGCCTGTATGGACTTTGCCTTTATCGGGGGATCAATGGGTAGTGTGGTCGGCCAGAAAATTGCCAGGGCCGCAGATTATGCCAAAAAGAAAAAGATTCCCTTTTTGATCATATCAAAGTCAGGGGGCGCCCGAATGATGGAAGCGGCCTACTCTCTCATGCAGTTGGCCAAAACCTCGGCCAAGTTGGCCCAATTGGCAGAGGCCAAAGTGCCCTACATCTCATTGTGTACCGATCCAACCACCGGCGGCACCACCGCCTCTTACGCCATGTTGGGCGATATCAACATCGCCGAACCAGGTGCTCTTATTGGTTTTGCCGGCCCACGTGTGGTAAAAGACACTGTGGGCAAAGAGTTGCCAGAGGGCTTTCAAACAGCAGAATTTGTCAAAGAGCATGGCTTCTTGGATTTTATCGTACATCGAAGAGATTTAAAGAAGAAGGTGAATCTCTACATCGACCTGATAACAAACCAACCCATTCGAGAATAGCAAAAGCCCCAGCAGAAACGCCGGGGCTTTTTCAATTTTGTTCCTATCTTAATCTATTTCCAAAATCTTCTGAGAAAGACTTCCTTAGAAGTTCCGTCAGGATAGGTCAGCAAACCTTTCGCATCACAGCTGCCATCTCCAAAGTCAAGGCTCGCCGTGGCATCGTTCCTAGAAATTTCCAATACACCGCTGACAAGAAACCTACAGGCCATCTCACGCCTAAGTGGTACAATAATCTCTTTTGAGAAAACATTGCCCTGCTTTCCTGTAAAGGTAGCGTTACCGGTAATCAAGAAAACGTTGTCTCCCCAAAAACCTGACCCATAGCCCTCTATCCACTCGCGGGTACGCGTACCGGCAAACGATGCATTGGTACCATCAGGCCATGTGGCACTGAAATCAGCGTTGGCGGTACCTTGTGGATTGCCATTTTCGTTGGCGCGTTGGCGTAGTATATCGGCACCACCTTCGACCGAGACACCATTAAATGTGAAATTCTCAAGGGAAAGTGCCAAAGTTTTGGTGACGGCCTCCATATCTTTTTCATAGCTCAAATGGATGATACCGCCCAGAACATTACCATTGGGCAATTCACAACCCTCACCAAAATCAATGGTCTTTTCCTTTGTTGTACTAGTCACAACAGTGGTAATGGTAACACAGTCAGGCAAAAAATCGGATGCATATCCAAATTTTGAGGTCTCCGAGATTTCATCCGTGGCATAGACATCTTCGGCAACCGCCACAACTTCTTCCGAAATAAGTTCGGCTTCATCGCTATAATTCAACTCGGTGCTTGTGATCACCTCTTCACTGTTCAGGTCTTCTTCAACAGAAGACTCATTCTTGCTACAAGAAACAAAGACCATCACCGAAAATACGGCAAAGCCTGCCAACACATTTGTAAAGTTCAATTGTTTGAGACACTTTTTCATTTTTTCAATTTTTAATTGTTTAACAATAGGTGATAATGAATTCGCCATTGGAGAATATTGCTAGCATCAAATCCGAAGATGGCTCATTTCATAATATCAATTTTTGAAGTTTCGTAGGTATGACAGGTTGAAACCAAAAAGGTTTAATTGTTTGTTAAAAATTTTTCCTTCGAAAAAAAGAATTATCTTTGCGCCCTGATTGTATGTCCCTGAGCTAGACAAAGGAATTATCAATCAGATACATAAAAATCATTTTAACAATATTGGCATGTATTTGACAAAAGAAACAAAAGCAGAAATTTTCAAAAAATACGGTGGTTCTGAGACCAATACGGGCTCGACCGAAGGGCAGATCGCCTTGTTCACACACCGCATCAACCACTTGACAAAACACCTCAGAGAAAACCACAAGGATTTCAACACTGAGCGTTCTTTGGTAAAATTAGTGGGTAAAAGACGTAGTCTTTTAGATTATTTGAAAAAGAAAGATATTGCTAAATACCGTACGCTTATTAAAGAACTCGGTATCAGAAAATAAAAATATGGGGAACATTTTCCCCATATTTTTTACGCCTATCCATTCTTGTTTAGCAAACCGGCAATGGAACAGGGGTAAAAAAGTCCCTTAAACAAGGGCAACACAAAAAGCTACCTATTAGTTTTTCATTGGTCGACAACACAACACAACACGGTCGCCATACTGGCGACAGACCCAATGTTTAACTAGCCCATTCTATATGGTGGGCAATATTAAAATGTATGATTCCAAAAACTTTCAAAGAGGTCATTGACCTCGGCGATGGAAGGGAAATCTCCATCGAAACAGGAAAATTGGCCAAGCAGGCCCACGGTTCTGTTGTGGTTAAATCGGGCAATTGCATGCTCTTGTGCACAGTTGTCTCAAATTACAAGGCATCTGACGTAGATTTTTTACCGTTGACGGTTGACTACCGTGAAAAATTTGCCGCGGCAGGCCGTTACCCAGGTGGATTCTTCAAACGTGAGGCAAGGCCCAGCGACGGTGAAGTATTGACGATGCGTTTGGTCGACAGGGTTTTGAGACCTTTGTTTCCGAAAGATTACCATTGCGAGACACAGGTAATGATCCAATTAATGTCGCATGATGATGAGGTCATGCCCGATGCCATGGCCGGATTGGCAGCGTCGGCAGCCATACAACTTTCAGACCTACCGTTCGAATGCCCTATTTCGGAAGTACGAGTAGGACGTGTCAACGGCGAATTGATCATCAACCCTACTAGGGCCCAATTGCTAGAATCTGACCTCGATATGATCATTGGCGCCTCTGCAGATTCTGTAATGATGGTAGAAGGTGAGATGAGTGAAATTTCTGAGGAAGAAATGGTCGAGGCCATCAAATTTGCCCATGAGGCCATCAAAGTCCAATGTGCTGCACAGGTCCGTTTGGCCGAGGCGGTCGGGAAAAAGGAAACCCGTGAATATGACGGCGAACCTGAAGACGAAGCGCTTGAGAAAAAGATACGTGACATGGCCTATGACAAGGTCTATGCCATTGCCAAAGCAGGGTCTTCCAAAAAAGAGCGAAGCGAGGCTTTCTCACAGATAAAGGAGGAAATCATGGAATCGTTTTCTGAGGAGGAACTCGAAGAAATCGGCCCAATGATTTCAAAGTACTACTACAAAGCCGAAAAAGAAGCCGTTCGAAACCTGACATTGGATGAAGGTTTACGTTTGGACGGAAGAAAAACCGATGTGATACGCCCCATTTGGTGCGAGGTCGACTATTTGCCCTCTACCCACGGATCGGCTATTTTCACAAGAGGCGAAACCCAGGCACTGGCCACGGTGACCCTAGGTACTTCAAGGGAAGCGAACGTTATCGATATGCCATCATTCGAAGGGGAAGAAACATTTTACCTCCATTACAACTTCCCTCCGTTCTCAACGGGCGAGGCACGCCCGATCAGGGGCACCTCAAGAAGGGAAGTGGGCCACGGTAACCTAGCACAACGTGCGTTGAAAAGAATGATTCCTGAAGATTGCCCTTATACCGTTCGTGTGGTGTCTGAGGTACTGGAATCAAATGGCTCGTCTTCAATGGCCACGGTCTGTTCGGGCACTATGGCCTTGATGGATGCCGGTATTCAACTTAAAAAACCTGTTTCTGGCATCGCCATGGGATTGATCACTGATACCGATACCGGCAAGTATGCCGTTCTTTCCGATATCTTGGGCGATGAAGACCATTTGGGCGATATGGACTTTAAAGTAACCGGTACTGCCGATGGTATCACCGCATGTCAAATGGACATTAAGGTAAAAGGGCTTTCTTACGAGATTTTGGTCAAGGCATTGATGCAGGCCAAAGAGGGCAGGACGCACATCCTTGAAAAACTGATTGAAACCATTGCCGAACCAAGGCCTGATGTCAAGGCACATGCTCCAAAAATTGTCACTACGGTAATACCTGGTGAATATATTGGTGCATTGATCGGCTCTGGTGGAAAGGTAATCCAAGAGTTGCAAAAAGAAACAAAAACGACCATCGTCATCAACGAAGACCCTGTTACAGAAGAGGGAATCGTTGAAATCTTGGGCACCGACCAAGATGGTATCGATAGGGTACTTGCCAAAATCGATTCCTTGATGTTCAAGCCAGAGGTAGGCAGTGTCTATGAGGTAAAAGTGATCAAGGTGCTCGATTTCGGTGCCGTGGTCGAATATACCGAGGCTCCAGGCAACGAAATATTGTTGCACGTTTCTGAACTGGCATGGGAGCGCACCGAGAACGTGACCGATGTGGTCAACGTGGGCGATGTGTTCGATGTCAAATACTTTGGTGTGGATCCCAGAACAAGAAAAGAAAAAGTATCACGCAGGGCCTTGTTGCCAAAGCCCGAGGGATATAGGGAAAGACCTCCACGCGATCGTGACAACAGAAATCGCGGCAATGATAGAAGACGTGATAATCGTAATCGCGGACCGCGAAGAGACTAAAAACAGTTTTTTAAGAAAAAGCCCCGAAATTCGGGGCTTTTTTTATGCCAAAAACAAATAATTATTAGCGAATTGTAACTTTTTCACTTTTTATACGTATAACTTAATGAGTCTATCGTTTGACAATAAAAATTGAAGGGAGAATTTAGATGAGACAGTTAAAGATCACAAAACAGGTTACCAATAGGGAAACCGCCTCGTTGGACAAGTATCTACAAGAAATTGGCAAGGTCGATTTAATCACTGCTGAAGAAGAGGTAGAACTGGCCCAACGTATCAAGGCCGGAGACCAAGCGGCTTTGGAAAAGCTTACAAAGGCCAACCTTCGATTCGTGGTTTCAGTGGCAAAACAATACCAAAATCAAGGATTGACGTTGCCAGATTTGATCAATGAAGGAAACTTGGGTCTTATAAAAGCTGCCCAGCGTTTTGACGAAACACGTGGTTTTAAGTTCATTTCATATGCCGTTTGGTGGATTCGCCAGTCTATTCTGCAAGCGTTGGCCGAGCAATCACGTATTGTGCGCCTACCATTGAACAAGATCGGTTCTATCAACAAGATCAATAAGACATTTGCTTATTTAGAGCAGGCGCATGAGCGTCCGCCCTCAGCGGAAGAAATCGCCAAAGAGCTTGATATGACCGTCGAAGACGTAAAGCAGTCTTTAAAGAACTCAGGGCGCCATGTTTCTATGGATGCGCCTTTGATCGACGGTGAAGATTCTAACCTGTACGATGTATTGCGCAGCGGCGAGTCGCCCAATCCTGATAAGGAACTGTTGCATGAATCACTTCGGACCGAAATCGAGCGGGCATTGGAAACCCTGACACCAAGGGAAGCCGACGTCATTCGCCTATACTTTGGTCTGGCAGGGCAACACTCGATGACTCTTGAAGAGATTGGTGAAACCTTTGACCTTACACGCGAACGGGTACGTCAGATAAAGGAAAAAGCTATCCGTAGGTTGAAACACACCTCAAGAAGCAAGATTTTAAAGACCTATTTGGGGTAATTGTTGATAAAATCATCCCAAACAAATTACAGTTAAATAAACCTTAAATTGTTTTTTTGGCAAGAAAATTGTAATTTAGTACACTACAACAGTTTATCATGACTGTTCGTTTTTTGATTGATGAATAAACTCCGGCTGATTACCGGAGTTTTTTCATTTACCAGCATTCCTAAAACTATTTAATATAGAAGTCTCCAGTTTACCCGACATCCATTTCGGCATTGTCTTTACAACATTTATATTATTGGTTTTAAGATTTTTAGCGCTCTGTACTTCAAAATCGATAAAATAGTGGATTTACTGGAAGAAATCGCATCACAGAAAAGAAAAGAATAATCCCGTTATTCAGATTTAATTTTTTTAGAAAAGCAGTTATAAACACCTCCCTCAGTCCTTCCTTTTTAGGAGGGAAGCAAAATTCACCCTCTAGAAAGTGGGGATCAAGGGCTGTGTACTATCATCAGAATTACTATATAATTTTTATCACCACCAATTTGCAACTTTGTTAAATTTTCATCCAAAAATGGCTAAAAACCATATTTCAACGTACATATAATATGGCGTTTACCATTGAAATACGGTTTTTAGGAGGATTGACCGAAACTCAAATAGTGGTTTTTGAAACCGCCGCCAATCGATGGTCAGAGATAATTACAGAAAGTCTGCCCCCTGTGCAACTGGCCAATGGCAACATCGTCAACGATGTACGCATCGATGCCCAAGGTGTGAGCATTGATGGCCCATCAGGTATTCTGGGCCAAGCGGGGCCCACACAGCTTCGCCCAGGAAGCTTTTTGCCCGCAACCGGTATGATGCGCTTTGACAGCGCCGATCTGGCCCGGATGGAAGCTGAAAGCAGCCTTATGGATGTGATTGTGCATGAAATGGGCCATGTTCTGGGCTTTGGCACCCTTTGGTCAGCAAAATTCTTGAACCTTATCGAGGGCGAGGGTTCTGAAAATCCGGTGTTTTTAGGTAAAAATACCATTAGAGAATACCGGCAGTTGACAAATGATGATAATGTTTCATCAGTGCCCGTCGCAAATACGGGCGGTAGGGGGACCCGTGATGGCCATTGGCGTGAAATGGTCTTTGACAATGAACTGATGACCGGTTTTATAGACTTGGGCGACAATCCGTTGAGCCGTCTATCGGTGGCCGCCTTTGACGATATGGGCTATAATGTTGATTACGATGCGGCAGATACTTATCGACTACCCGCTAAAGAAACGCTGGCATTGAAGGTAGTCGACAAAAACCGTCAATGCAGAATGTGCTCCCAGAAAATTATGAGAACCGACCCCGTGGTGCTCCCTGAAAGTTGTTACCTCTAGCGCTGAAATCCTCAAAAGCATTTGTGTATTTTTGTATCCGATAATGTAAAATATGGATTCAAGAAAAGTCGCTCCCTCCCTATTGGCCGCCGATTTTGGCAATCTACAGCGTGATATTGAAATGGTCAACCAAAGCCAAGCCGATTGGTTTCACCTAGATATCATGGACGGGGTTTTTGTACCCAATATCTCTTTCGGAATGCCGGTGGTAAAGGCTATTGCGCAGCACGCCAAAAAACCACTGGATGTACACCTGATGATTGTAGACCCTGATCGCTACATCAAAACCTTTGCTGAACTTGGGGCCGATGTCCTGACCGTCCATTACGAGGCCTGTACCCATTTGCACCGTTCTCTCCAGGCCATCAAGGCCGAGGGCATGAAGGCAGGTGTAGCCATTAATCCACATACCTCTGTAACCCTTTTGGAAGATACCATACAAGATATCGATTTGGTGTGCATGATGAGCGTAAACCCAGGTTTTGGCGGGCAATCCTTTATTGAGAACACTTACAAGAAAGTAAGCGAGCTCAAAAACATCATTGAAAAAAGAAAGGCAGTTACCTTGATTGAAATCGATGGTGGCGTAAATGCCGGCAACGTCAGAAAACTGGCAGATGCAGGTGCAGATGTATTCGTGGCCGGTAGTTTTGTGTTCAAGAGCGAGGACCCCATCGAAACCATCAAAACCCTAAAACAAAAAATTGTTTGATGCAACATTTTGATGTCATCATAATCGGTGGTGGCCCCATTGGTATTGCGTGCGGACTTGA
Source organism: Flagellimonas lutaonensis (assembly GCF_000963865.1). Taxonomy (NCBI): domain Bacteria; kingdom Pseudomonadati; phylum Bacteroidota; class Flavobacteriia; order Flavobacteriales; family Flavobacteriaceae; genus Flagellimonas; species Flagellimonas lutaonensis. The sequence continues at coordinate 2,248,468 of NZ_CP011071.1, read as the reverse complement.
AGCCAAGAAAAAAGGCCTGTCCTATGTAATTATTGAGAAAGGCCCCATTGTAAACTCATTGTTCAATTACCCCATCAACATGCAGTTTTTTTCGTCTTCCGAAAAACTGGAAATCGACGAAATACCCTTTATCAGCAAAGATGCCAAGCCCAAGCGAAATGAGGCCTTGGAATATTACCGAAGAATAGTGGTCTCAAATAAATTGAACATCCATCTGTTTGAAAAGGTGTTGGATGTTACCAAGGAAAAGGGAATTTTCGAAGTCAAAACGGACAAAGACGGATATACTGCCCAAAACGTAATAGTGGCCACAGGTTTCTATGACCTTCCCAACAAAATAAACGTACCTGGTGAAGACCTACCCAAGGTTTCCCACTACTATAAAGACCCCCATTTTTATGCCAGTCAAAAGTTGGCCGTGATCGGGGCCAGCAATTCAGCTGTCGACGCCGCTTTGGAGTGCTGGCGGAAGGGCTCTGAGGTCACCATGATAATCCGAGGCCCTGAAATTGGGCAGCGTGTCAAATACTGGGTACGGCCCGATATTCTCAACCGCCTCAAAGAGGGAAGCATTAAGGCGTATTACAACTCTACCGTAAAGGAAATCAAGGAGAAGGAAATCATTATCAACGCCCCTGGAGGCGAAGTTGTTTTGGAAAATGATTTCGTATTGGCCCTCACCGGCTATATGCCCAATTTCAACTTCTTGAAAAAACTGGGGATTGAACTATCCAAAGATGAAAAACGCTTGCCCACCTACAATCCCAGTACCATGGAAACCAATGTTGATGGGCTTTACCTGGCAGGTGTTATCTGTGGTGGCATGGAAACCCATAAATGGTTTATAGAGAATTCACGTGTGCATGCGCCCATCATCATGGATGCCATTTTGGAAAAACAACAGAAAACGGTTTCCTGAACAACAATCTGAAGTTCTTAGCATTAATCGGCTGCGCCCTTCCTCACAACGCTCCGCTTTGAAAATAGCCAAAACAAAAAAACGCTCAAGCAAGCTTGGCGTTTTTTCTTGTTGAACTATTTATTCGTGACCGCGGGAGGATTCGAACCCCCAACCCTCAGAGCCGAAATCTGATATTCTATCCAGTTGAACTACGCGGCCAATTGATGTTACTCTTCATCCACCTTCTTCCTGTGGCTGATTTCAAATACTTTTCTCGTTCTCTTGCATCTTTTCTGTACTCGAACGATTCAAAATGTACAACTTGCCAAGGCCTGTATTTTGCAGAATAGAACGATTTACCATGGTTATGCTCTAAAAGCCTTCTGTTAACATCGGTTGTCATTCCAGTGTACGTCTTTTCGTGTTTTCGGCTGTAAAGAACGTAAACAAAATACATTTCTAATTCTTTCTATCCAGCCCGCCTTGCCCGACGCAAGTAGAAGCAGGTTGAACTACGCGGCCTTATCTTATGAACTCAATTTTGTCCTTACAATACTAGATATGGTCTTGCCATCGGCTTGACCAGCCAATTCTTTGGTAACAACGCCCATGACCTTGCCCATATCTTGCATTCCGGATGCCCCCAAAGAGTCAATGGTCTGCACCACAACTTTTTCAATTTCCTCTTCGGTAAGCTGTTCTGGCAAAAACTTCTCTATTACGGCTACTTGGGCCAATTCTGGTTGTGCCAAATCATCTCGACCTTGCTCTTTGTAAATGGCGGCACTGTCTTTGCGCTGCTTTACGAGCTTCTGCACCAGCTTCACCTCTTCTTCTTCTGTCAGTTCACCGCTGGCACCCTTTTCGGTCTTTGCCAAAAGAATGGCCGATTTGATAGCTCGTAATGATTCCAAGGCCACTGAATCCTTGGCCTTCATCGCAGCTTTCATCTCTACCATTACCTTTTCTTGCAATCCCATTATTGACCTTTTAGGGCTGCGAAGATAATAAAGAATTTCCTCAAAACCTCAATCCTTAAGTATTGCCATAAATTTATGCCAGCCATGTTTTTGAAAGTAGTAGAGAAGAAATTATTTATCACCCCATCTACGTCACCAATTTGAAATCGGCCCTGCCATGCGATAAGTCAGGCTTTCAAAAATGAGAGGCAACCTCATAAAAAAAACCCGAAAATTTATTCAATTTCCGGGTCTTAAACCTTCTTTTTAGGAAGGCAAATTAAACACTACTAATCAACATTGTCATGCAGAAATGAGTTGTTCGAACGCAACTGCATTTCGTCATTGCTATCTTCGCTTAGGGTGGTTCGTGATACCTTTTTCTCTTTGGGCACCTCGTTAAGATCGACCCCATGACGCTTGTAAGCAGGTTCTTTCTCAATTTCGTCCACGTTGTTCATGTTGTTCTTGAACTTGTAGTTGAAATTTTTCAGCTTTCGTCTGCGCTCATCGGCCCTACTTTTCAAGAGGTCTTCTATTGAGCTTTCAAACGGGTTGACATTATTTTCTTTCGGTGCATTGCCCCCTTGTGAAGCCTCGGTCTTTACAACTTTCTTTTCAAACACCAACTCATCTTCTATCAGTTTGGGTTCGTGTGTCTCTGCTAGCGACTTGGCACCTGTAAGCTTGTTTTCAAGCTCCATATACTCTTGGAGGTTGTACCGTGTTTCCCCATCTTTCCGGTAATCGATTACAGGGTTAACCTCTATGTATTCGTTCACATCCATATCTTTGACCTCATCGCCCAAATCAAAGGTCACGGTGTGCTGTTTCTCGTTTTCAGTTTCTTCATCTCTATTCAAGGGCATATCGAACGCCAATGAGAACTGGTCTTCTTCCTCTTTTTGTGATGAAACCTCTTCAGGATCGATGACCTCAATATCATTTAAAATACTCTTGGCCTCTACGATGACGAAATCGTCCTCAACATTCTCAGCGACCACTTCTTCGTAGAAAACATTGAAGTTTCTGATATAATTGGTGGTCGGAATCAAGGGATCCTCTTCTTCAGGCATCGACTTTTCATTTTCGACGTCCTCCATATCATCCTCTAAACGATGTTTAATAACGGGCTCCTCTACCTGCGCACTGGCCGTAGGGGTCATTGACTGCGTCTGTTCGGTCTGCAGTTCTTGTTCGGCCCTTTGCTCATCTTCCAGGGTATGGATGATCTTTTTCGATTCGGTGTTGACAATATCGTTCTGCTGGTCTGCCGTAAAACCAGTAGCTATGACCGTAACGGCAATGGCATCGCCCAAATCTTCATCTTCGCCCACACCCATAATGATGTTGGCACCATGACCAGCCTCAATCTGTATATGGTCATTGATTTCACCAATTTCATCAATGGTGATTTCTTGCGCACCTGAAACAATCAACAGCAACACGTTCTTGGCACCCGTAATCTTGTTGTCGTTGAGCAATGGAGAATCCAATGCTTTCATAATGGCCTCAGAAGCCCTGGACGAACCCGATGCCGTGGCCGATCCCATAATGGCCGTACCACTGTTGGATAGTACGGTTTTGGCATCGCGCAGGTCAATGTTCTGCGTATAATGGTGGGTAATGACCTCTGCAATGCCCCTGGCCGCAGTTGACAATACTTCGTCCGCTTTGGAGAATCCTGCCTTAAAACCAAGGTTGCCATATACTTCGCGTAGCTTGTTGTTATTGATCACAATCAACGAATCAACATTTGCCCGCAACTTTTCAATACCGATTTGGGCCTGCTTGCAACGCATTACACCTTCAAATTGAAACGGAATGGTGACAATGCCCACGGTCAAAATATCCATCTCACGTGCCAGTTTGGCAATGATCGGGGCAGCTCCCGTTCCGGTGCCCCCACCCATACCAGCGGTGATGAACGCCATCTTCGTGTTGCCCTCGAGCATACTCTTTAATTCTTCCATGCTCTCGACAGCTGCCTGTTCACCCACTTCAGGATTGGCACCCGCACCCAACCCTTCTGTCAATGAAACGCCCAACTGAATCTTGTTGGGAACCGGACTGTTCTGTAACGCTTGGGCATCGGTATTGCAGATGACAAAATCGACCCCATTGATACCGGCCTGAAACATATGGTTGATGGCATTGCTACCACCGCCGCCGACGCCGATTACCTTTATGACGTTGCTCTTGTTCTTTGGTAGATCAAAGGCTATGTTGTCTAATTCAATGTTCTTGCTCATGATGTTTTTCTTACGGGTTATTTTTGATGGATGTTTTTATTCTGCGTTATCTAAAAAGTCTTTCAGTTTTTCTGACCATTTGTCAAAAATGCTCTTTCGTTCTCTCTGAACGCTGCCGCTCTGTGATGCCTTGGCTTCTTGGCCCATCACCATTTCTTCCGGTTCTGAATCGGCCCCGACCAGCTCTTTCCTGTTCTCTTTCCCATTTTTAAGGGCGTTCATCAACAGCCCCACGGCAGTTGCATACAACGGACTGGCGATTTCCTCATCGGAATCACCAGCCAAATGTTCGTTCGGGTATCCGATTCGGGTATCCATTCCGGTTATATATTCCACCAACTGCTTCAAGTGCTTCAATTGGCTTCCGCCGCCGGTCAACACGATTCCTGCAATCAGTTTTTTCTTTTGGTCTTCATGACCATAGTTTTTAATCTCTACATACACCTGCTCAATTATCTCGACCACACGGGCATGTATGATCTTTGAAAGGTTCTTTAAGGTAATTTCCTTTGGCTCTCTTCCTCTTAACCCGGGAATGGAAACTATTTCGTTGTCTTTATTTTCTCCCGGCCATGCCGAACCGAATTTGATCTTCAACAACTCAGCCTGTTTTTCTATGATCGAGCAGCCCTCTTTGATATCTTCGGTGATTACATTGCCACCAAACGGTATCACCGAGGTATGGCGAATGATGCCGTCTTTGAAAATGGCAAGATCCGTAGTGCCGCCACCAATGTCTATAAGGGCCACCCCGGCCTCTTTTTCTTCTTGGCTGAGCACCGCTTCGGCCGATGCCAAAGGTTCCAAGGTGATGTTGGCAAGGTCGAGCCCGGCGCTTTTGATGCACCTGCCGATGTTTTTTATGGAGGATACCTGCCCTACCACCACATGAAAATTGGCTTCCAACCTACCGCCGTACATGCCAATGGGCTGTTTGATCTCTGATTGCCCGTCGACCTTGTACTCTTGCGGAAGCACATGAATGATCTCTTCCCCGGGAAGCATTACCAATTTATACACTTGGTTGCACAGCCTATCGAGATCGTCTTCATTGATCACTTCTTCTGAATCGGGGCGGGTAATATAATCACTGTGCTGCAGGCTTCTAATGTGCTGCCCGGCAATACCTACCACCACAGACCCGATCTTGAGTCCCGAATTGACCTCTGCTTGTTCTACAGCCTGTTGAATAGACGAGATTGTTTGGGTGATGTTGTTTACCACACCGCGGTGAACGCCCAAACTCTTTGAGCGGCCCGTACCCAACACCTCTATTTTGCCATATTCGTTCTCTCTACCGATAATGGCCACAATCTTGGTGGTACCGATGTCTAAACCAACTGAATAATTACCTTGTTCCATAACCTAAATTTTCGTGCAAACCACTTGATTATCAAATTCTAGACTCACAACTGCATATTTCTCCAATGTCTTGTCTTTGGCAGCCTTAGCATAAAAGGCCATAAAATTTTTGAACTTTTCGTTGAGATTTTTGACCCCGCCCAGATTCACTACAAAATTCTCCATCCGAAACTTGAGCTGGTATTTGCCCTCATCTTCGATGTGGATGCCTATGACGTTCATCCGTAGAAAATCATCTTTGTTGATGTATTCTAAAATGACGTACGCATCTTCAAGGCTCTTGCCCGTTATCTTGCCCGTAATGATCGGCACTCGTGCCGAGTGGTTCTTAGACAGCGGCATACGTCGGCCTTGGTTATCCAAATAGAATTTAGTGGCCCCCTCGACCCGACCGATGGGTCTTCGCTGAACGATTTCTGTGATTAAATCTCCGTTGACGGTAAAATAGACTTGGGCACTTTTGACCATAGGATTAGACTCAACTAGCTGCTCTATGGTATTCAAAGCTACCTCTTCTTTGGGCCTATTTTTTAAGCTCCCATAATTTTTCATTAACAATTTATTAACCGCACCCTCGGTCAAGTACAAAGCGTTGTCTCCCAGAAACTTGATGTAAATTTTGTTGATGGTTCTCGCTTTGCTGCGGTGGTCGGAAAAACCATAAAGGCCGATGATGGCAATTGCCAACACCATCAATTTTATGTAATCGCCTCTAACTCGCATATAACAATTGTCTTTTGATGTTGGGCACCTCTAAACCGATATCACCGGCACCCATGGTGACCAAAACATCAGGTTCATATTCTTTTATTTTTTCAACAAGATTTTGCTTGTTGACCAATTCTTTATTTGGATGCTCGATCCTGCCCAACAACCATGATGAGGTAATACCTTGAATGGGTTCTTCCCTAGCGGGATAGATATCGAGCAACAGCACCACATCAAATCTTGCCAGGCTCTTGGCAAAACCATCGGCAAAGTCTTTCGTTCTAGAAAAAAGATGTGGCTGAAATACCGTAACCACTTTCTTCTGCGGGTGCATCTCACGTACGGCACTGTGTACCGCCTCTATTTCTGTCGGATGGTGGGCATAATCATCAATGAAGACCAAGTTTTCTTGCTTGATTTGATAAGAAAATCTGCGCTGTACCCCTTTAAAGGTACCCAAGGCCTTCGCAAGCAGGCTGGGTTCAACTGGAAGTTGCGCCGCCATGGCAAAAGCCGCCAAAGCGTTGAGAAGGTTATGCCTGCCCGGTTTGCCAAATTGTACATCGGTCAACGTTTCGGTAGGCGTTCTCAAGTCAAATCGATACGCCCCTTGCTGAACGTTAATATTGCGGATCTCAAAATCAGAACCGTCTTCAATACCAAAGGTGATACCCTTTATCGGAAGCCCGTTTTTAACAAACAGTCTTCCATTTGGCTTCAACCGTTTGGTAAATTCAACAAATGATTTTTTCAGTTCATCGGCATTGCCATAAATATCGAGGTGATCGGCATCCATCGAGGTAATGCAGGCCATATCGGGCGACAGGTGCAAGAACGAGCGGTCATACTCGTCTGCCTCTACCACTGCATTTTCAGTGCCCTCGAGTACAAAGTTACTATTGAAGTCTTCTGAAATGCCGCCCAGAAAAGCGATGAAAGGCATGCCAGACTCTTTGAGCAAATGTGCCAAAATGCAGGAGGTGGTGGTTTTACCATGGGTACCCGCCACCGCAAAACAAAACGTCTCTTTTGTGACCATGCCCAATACTTCGGCCCTCTTTTTAACGGCAAAGCCCCTATCTTGAAAATACTTGAGTTGCGATAAATCTTTCGGTACGGCAGGGGTGTAGACCACCAATGTATTTTCAGGCTTCTTGAATTCTTCGGGAATCACGTCAAGGTTGTCCTCAAAATGAACCAAAATACCGGAAGCGATCAGTTCATCGGTGAGCGGGGTCGCCGTTTTATCATAACCGGCCACTTGCTTGCCCGCAAACTTGAAATAGCGCGCCAATGCCGACATGCCAATGCCACCTATACCCAAGAAATAGATGCTATGTATTTTATTCAAGTTCAAATCAAAGTATCATGTTCCGTTTAAAACTCACCCTCTTTTGCCGTCTTTATGGTTCAACAACTTCTCCACTTCATCGACAATCTGTTCGGTCGCCTTTGGCATCGCCAACTTTTTAATGTTTTCTGCCAATAGCCTTTGTTTGCTTTCTGACCGTACCAACTCTTCAAACACACCTTCAAACCGATCGTCCAAATCCCTTTCCTTTAACATCAGGGCTGCCTTTTGGGCCATCAATGCCTCTGCATTTTTGGTCTGGTGGTCTTCCGCTACATTTGGCGAGGGAACGAAAATCACTGGTTTGCCTACCAAGCACAATTCAGAGACAGACCCCGCCCCAGCCCTAGATATGATCATATCGACTGCTGCATAGGCATACTCCATTTGGTCGATAAAGGCCTTGGTTCTGACCCTGTCCGATTCATATTTCTTGTATTCTTCGTAATACAGTTTGCCACACTGCCAAACCACTTGGATACCCAAATTTTTGATGAACACAAGTTCACTTTCCACTAATTGGTTGATGCGTCGTGCCCCAAGGCTTCCGCCTAGAACGAGTAAGGTCTTTTTTCCGGTTTTCAATCCGAAGTGCGACAATGCTTCCTCTTTATCAATGCCCAAATTCACCAAATCAGCCCGTACAGGGTTGCCAGTTTTTACAATTTTTTCCTTTGGAAAATAGCGCGCCATACCATCGTATGCCACACATATTTTTTCGGCATGCTTTGCCAACAGTTTGTTGGTAATGCCAGCATAAGAGTTTTGCTCTTGCAGCACACACGGAATGCCTTTTTTGGCCGCCATCTGCAACAAGGGACCACTGGCAAAACCTCCTGTGCCAATGGCCACATGGGGCTTGAAATCGTTCACTATTTTTCGTGCTCTCAACAAACTGCTTATCAGTTTAATGGGAAACAGCAGGTTTTTCACCGTTAGTTTCCGTTGTAATCCACTAATCCAAAGTCCTTCAATTGGGTACCCCGCTGCGGGTACTTTTTCCATTTCCATTTTATCCTTTGCGCCCACAAACAAGAATTCAGCATCTGGATGCCTCCTTTTCAGCTCGTTTGCTATGGCAATGGCAGGATAAATATGTCCGCCTGTGCCACCCCCGGAAAGAATGAATCTATAATTGCCCACTCAACACTTCTAAGGGATTGTTATCATCAATTTCAGGGGATGTTTCCCCAACACTTTCATTTTTTACACTGGCACTCAATACAATGCCAATGGCAAGACAGGTCATCCATATAGAGGTACCGCCCATACTGATCAAGGGCAAGGGCTGCCCCGTAACCGGAAACAACTGCACCACCACAGCCATGTTGATAAAAGCCTGTATTACAATGGGCAATCCGACACCCATTACCAATAATTTTGAAAATACGTTCTTGGCACCATTGGCCACCACCACGATCCTGAACAGCAACAACAGATAGAAGAACATTAGAGCCCCGCCGCCCAACAATCCATATTCCTCAATGATAATGGCGAAAATAAAGTCGGATGTGCTCTGCGACAACATGTTCTTCATCACGCTTTTGCCGGCCCCTTTGCCTACCAGTCCGCCCTGCGCAATGGCAATTTTGGCCAATGTGGGCTGATGGGTACTGTCTTTATCCGCAGCATCAGGATTCCAGAAGGTTTCAATCCTTGATTTCCAGGTAATGGCCCTCTCTCCGGGTATCACCTCAGGTGTTTTAAACAGTACAAACAAAAACATTGCTGCCAACACCAGGCCAGCCCCCACAATAGAGAGTAAATATTTTAGGGGATATCCTCCCAAGAAACATAAAACCAATACCAGAAAACTGATTATGGCCGCCGTAGAAAAGTTTTCGGGCAAAACCAAGAGAATAACCAAGGCCGTAGGAAGCCATAGCGGCAAAATGCTGTCTTTAAAGGTGATGGTGGTATCCTTTATTTTGGCCAAATACCTTGCCACCCAAATCATTAAAACCACAGAGGCCAAGGTAGATGTCTGAAAATTGACCCCGATGAACGGTATCTGAATCCAACGGTTGGCCCGAACACCCCCGATATTTGTCTCTACGGTTAAGGTATAGACCAACAACAGCAAGACTATGGGCAGTGCTATAATGGAGAGTCCCTTGAAATAATGGGCCGGTATACGGTGTACCCCATAAATGATTCCGAAGCCCAAGAACAGTAAAAGTGCATGTTTTACCAAGTGCCCGACCGTGGTACCGTTACCAAGCACATAGACCAAATTGGTGCTGGCACTGTACACCGGCAAAAAAGAAAACAAGCCCAATAGGGCCACTATGCCCCAAATAGCCTTATCTCCCTTTAAATTTTTGAACAGTGCCCGCATGGTCTATAGGTTTTTTACAGCTTGTTTGAACTGGTTGCCCCGATCTTCATAATTTTCGAACAAATCAAAACTGGCGCACGCCGGCGAAAGCAACACCGCATCGCCCCTTTCGGCCACCTTGTAGGCCACCTTTATGGCCTCTTCCATTGAGTAGGTTTCAACCATTAGATCGATGACATTTCCAAAGGTGTCCTTTAGCTTTGTATTGTCCATGCCCAAACAAACAATGGCTTTTACCTTCTCTCGCACCAAGGGCATTAAACTCGAATAGTCGTTGCCCTTATCGACCCCCCCGGCAATCCAAACAATTGGTTTTTTGATGCCGTCAAGGGCATAATATGTGGCGTTCACATTGGTTGCCTTTGAGTCGTTGATATACTCTACATGATTGATCTTCAATACTTTTTCAAGTCTATGGGGAGCCCCCTGAAATGCCTGAATACTTTCGCGTAAGGCCTCCTTTCTTACATTTACCAAGAGTGCCGCCATTGATGCAGCCATGGCATTTTTAACGTTGTGCTGGCCCTCAAGGGCCAAAAAATCAGTACTCATTTCAAAGGTTTTAGTTTCTACTTTTATTTTTATTGTTCCTTCATTCATCCAAGCCCCCTCTTTTAGCCTTGATTTAAGTGAAAAGGGAAGCAATTTTGATTGAACAGGATGTTTCTTTAGCCCTTCTGCTATTGCCGTATCATCTGCATCATAAATCAGATAATTATGCGGCCCTTGGTTCATGGCAATTCGAAACTTTGAAGCCACGTAGTTTTCAAACGTATACCCATACCGATCTAAATGATCGGGGGTAATGTTGGTGATGATGGCAATATGTGGCCTGAAGCCCGTGATGCCATCCAATTGAAAACTGCTGATCTCGAGCACATAGTGGTCAAAATCTTTCTCTGCCACCATTTTGGCAAAACTGTCGCCAATGTTGCCCGCCATACCGACATTTAAACCCGCCTCTTTCAGCAAATGATGGGTCAGCATGGTAGTGGTGGTCTTACCGTTGCTTCCTGTGATACCGATTATCTGGGCATTGGTATATCTCGAGGCAAATTCAATCTCTGAAATTACCGGCACGCCCCCATCAACTAGTTTTTTCACCAGTGGAACGGTATCAGGAATCCCAGGGCTTTTCACGACCAAATCGGCATTCAGAATTCGGGGTTCACTATGGTACCCCTCTTCCCATTCAATCTCATGATGTATAAGAACTTCTTTATATTCTTTTTTAATCTTTCCTCCATCGGAAACAAAAACATCAAACCCTTTCTGTTTCCCCAATAGGGCCGCGCCAACGCCGCTCTCACCAGCACCTAGTATAGCCAAGCGCCCCATTCTACCGTATCTTCAAGGTGACAATGCTCAAAATGGCCAACAGAATGCCAATGATCCAAAAGCGCGTCACTATTTTACTTTCGTGGTACGACTTTTTCTGAAAATGATGGTGCAACGGTGCCATCAAGAAAATTCGTTTCCCTTCACCATATTTTCGTTTGGTATGCTTGAAATAGGCTACCTGAAGCATAACCGACAATGATTCAGCAAAGAAGATTCCGCACAGCAGCGGTATCAACAATTCTTTGCGCACCATGATGGCAATCACGGCGATTACCCCACCGATGGTCAAACTGCCCGTATCGCCCATGAATACCTGCGCCGGATACGCATTGTACCATAGAAAACCCACCAAGGCCCCAACAAAAGCCGCAATGAACACTACCAACTCACCTACCCGGGGGATGTAAAAAATATCGAGGTAATCTGAGAATTGCACATTACCCGAAACCCAGGCAAAAATGCCCAAGGTGAGCACGATAATGGCAGAGGTTCCACCGGCCAAACCATCAATTCCATCTGTAAGGTTGGCCCCATTTGACACGGCCGTGACAATGAATATTACAATGGGAATGAACACCAACCAAGCATATTTTTTCGCCCCGTCTCCCATCCATGCAATAATGTTTGCATAATCCAACTCATTGTTCTTAAAGAAAGGAACGTTGGTACGAACGGATTTTTTCTCTTCGCCAATGACCTTCTCAACCCTAAAATTTTCGGTGATGACAGTCTTATCCTTTTCTTTCATGGTTACCTGTGGGTGAAAGTAGAGTACCGATCCCACGATGAGGCCCAGCACAATCTGTCCCATTACCTTAAATCGGCCCCTAAGTCCTTTTTTGTTCTTCTTGAATATTTTTATGTAATCATCTATAAAGCCTATAATGCCCATCCATAACATGGTCACAATCAACAGAATGACATAAATATTCTTTAAATCGGCGAAAAGCAGTACCGGCAATAGGGTGGCCAAAATAATGATGATACCGCCCATGGTGGGTGTCCCGGCTTTTTGCCGTTGGCCCTCAAGGCCTAAGTCACGAATGCTCTCCCCTATCTGCTTCTTTTTAAGAAAGAGGATGATCCACTTACCATAGACCATGGCTATTGTCAAAGAGAACAGTACCGCCATGGCGGCCCTAAAGGTCAAGAACCTGAAAAGGCTCGCTCCGGGAAATTGGTATTGTTGTTCTAGATATTCAAATAGATAATAGAGCATTCTTCGCTATTTATCGAGTTCGGCTAAGGCCTTTTTTACTTCCTTGAAATCATCAAATTCTTTTCGTACCCCATTGGTCTCTTGATAGGTCTCATGACCTTTGCCCGCCACCAAAATGATGTCTTTTGGCACGGCCAACTTACAAGCCGTTTTAATGGCCTGTTTTCTATTTTCAATGATGAGTACCTTGGCGGCATTCTGGGGCTCTACACCTGCTTCCATCTCTTCTATGATGCGGCTGGGGGATTCTGTTCTGGGGTTGTCAGAGGTAAAGATGGCGTGGTTGCTCATCTCTGATGCGATATGACCCATAACCGGACGCTTAGACTTGTCACGATCACCACCACACCCCACTACGGTGATGACGTTTTCATTTCCAGTCCTCAACGTGTTGATGGTTGTCAACACATTTTTAAGTGCATCCGGTGTATGGGCATAATCAACAATAGCCGTTATTTTCTTCTTTGAGATATAGTATTGAAATCTACCATCAACGTTCTCAAGCTCACTAATAAGCCGTAGAATTTCCATTTTTTCCAACCCCAACAAATCAGCAGTGGCGTAAATGGCCAATAAATTGTAAGCATTGAAATCTCCTATCAATTTAGACCAGAGCTCATTTTCCTCTATTTTCAACAATTGGCCATTGAATTGGTGCTCCAATATCTGTCCGCGGTAATCTGCGTACGACTTCAGGGCGTAGGTATATTTTTTGGCCTGGGTATTCTGCAACATGACCAGCCCATTCTTGTCATCTATATTGACCAGGGCAAAAGCACTTTTTGACAGTCCGTCAAAGAGTTTTTTCTTGGTGTCACGGTACTCGGCAAATGATTTGTGATAGTCAAGGTGGTCGTGCGAAAGGTTGGTAAAAATGGCCCCTTCAAAATGTAGGCCCTCGGCCCTTTTTTGGTGGATACCGTGCGAGCTTACCTCCATAAAGCAAAACTCGACACCTTCTTCGTTCATCTTATTCAAGTATTCATTGATGGTCAATGAGTCTGGCGTGGTGTGGCTGGTGGGGTATTCTTTGTCGTCAACCATGATTTTTATGGTCGAAATAAGGCCCACTTTATAGCCCGCATTCTTGAACAGGTTATACAATAAGGTCGTAACCGTGGTCTTACCATTAGTACCGGTTACCCCTACAAGTTTTAGGTTTTTGGAAGGATTTCCGTAAAAGTTCGATGCCATCATGGCCAAGGCCGATTGGCTGTTCTTTACCTCGACATACGTAATACCATTGACCAATACTTTCGGAAGCTCTTCGCAGACAATTGCCTTAGCTCCCTGCTCTACAGCCTTGTCAATATATTGGTGCCCATCGGTTGTCAATCCTTTGATGGCGACAAATACGTCGTCCATACCCACCTTTCTTGAATCAAAATGGACATGGTTGACCAAAACATTGGTATCACCACTGACAGCAGTGATTCCAGCTTTATATAATATGTCTTTCAACAACTTCATGAAAGCTCCAAAACAATTTTTTCAACTTTGTCGATATCGGTTCCCTGTGAAACCGACTGTCGTTTAACCCTGCCGTTGCCCCTTACCTCTACCTCTAGCCCAAGGTTTTCAAGAATTGAAATGGCATCCATGCCACTCATGCCCTTTACATTGGGAATCTTTTTATACTCTTTTTGCACATGCGCATAATAGCTTTTGTACTGCTCTTCTAGTTGCGGAACCTTGGGTGTCTCATCCTCTACCTCATCGACCAATGGCGAACTTGCGTAGATTTTTTGGGCCAGCGACTTGAAAACAGGTCCTGAGACATCGGCACCATAGTAACCCACACTCTTGTCGGGCTCGTGTATTACTACAATGCACGAGTATTTTGGGTTATCTGCAGGAAAGTATCCTACAAACGAGGAGATATATGCCAATTTATCGGGGTCTTTGGCCACATAGTTTTTTTGGCAGGTGCCTGTCTTGCCCGCCATTGAGAACTCTTTTGAGTACAGGCCATGGCCTGTACCATATTCCTTTTCAACCACATCTTTCAACAACTGCTGGGCCTTTTCGACCGTTTCCTTCGAGCAAATGGAGGGATTCACCACATCTTTGCCAAAACGCTTGACCACCTTATTGCCCTGCCGTACTTCTTTAATCAACCGTGGCCTTACAAACTCACCGTCATTGGCAATGGCGTTATAGAAGGCCAAGGTCTGCATGGGCGTCATTGACACCTCGTAGCCGTGCGACATCCATGCCAAAGAGATACCCGACCAGCCCTTATCGCCCGGATATCGGATAACCGGTTGCCCTTCGCCAATGATCGGAAGCCCCAAATCTACATGCAGCCCCATGTTCATTAGGCGGTTCACAAAACGTTCGGGTTGTTCTTTGTAGTTCTCGTGGATCATCTTTGCAAAGGCAGTGTTCGAAGAAACAGCAAAGGCCTCTGCCAACGAAATTTTGCCATACCCACCGTGCTTTGAATCCTTTACGGTTCTATCATAAACACGGTACCGGCCCTTTTCGGTATCGATAACGGCATTGGTGTCTATTACCTTATCTTCCAAAGCAGCCACCAATGACATCAATTTAAAGGTCGATCCCGGTTCATGCGATTCGCCAATGGCGTAGTTCAATTTTTCGTAGTATTTACCCTCTTTGGTTCGACCTAGGTTTGAAATGGCCCTTATTTCACCTGTCTTTGTTTCCATGACCACCACAGAGCCGTGGTCGGCATTATATTTTTCAAGCTGCGCCAACAGGGCATGGTGTGCAATATCTTGTATGTTGGTGTTGATGGTGGTCACCACATCTTGCCCATCTTGGGGCTCTACAATATTATCAAGGCCAATAGGCTTCCAACGGTTCTTGGCGATTTTCTGCTTTAACCGTTTGCCTTCCCTTCCCCTTAAATAGGGCTCTCCGAAGGCTCCGTCCAGACCAACCCTCGTGTAATACCCGTTTTCGTCGACCCGTTCGTATCCGATGCTGCGTGCGGCCATCTTGCCCAATGGATATTCGCGTACCACTTTATAGCGTTCTATGAACCCACCTTTATTGGGCCCTAATCTGAACAGCGGAAAATTCTTGATGCGGACAAAGTCCAAATAACCCACATTTCGCGCCACCAACTTATAGCCATTGCCATTGGCCCTGGCCTTTCTGAACAATTGGCGGTAATACGCTGAGGGCTTGTCAAATAGTTTTGCCAGTGAGTCGGCGAGGGCCGGCATATACTTTTGGAAATTTTCTTCAGACACAGTGTTGGCATCGAACCGAATCTCATATTTAGGAACCGATGCGGCAAGCAAACTGCCGTCTTCTGCATAGAGATTGCCCCGATTCGGCTCAATGGTGAACATTTTTTCAGTCTTGCCCAACGCCAAATCTTTGTAGTCAGGCCCTTTCACCATCTGTATATCTATGAGACGGTACAGAATAGCAGCGGAAAAGAGGAAGAGACAGGCCGCCACCAAGTAAAGCCTATTCATTATGTTTCTTTCGGTGACTGCCATTATCTAGTTGATTTTACCTTGATTCTTTTTGGAGGATTTTTTGCGGGCACCAAACCTCTGTCGGCCACCCTGACCTTTAGGGAAGACTCTAGCCTCAACTGCTGCACAGAACGCCGAACATCTAAAAACTCACTTCTGAGTTTTCGAACCTCTTCGTTGAGGGCGGCAATCTCATGCACTTTTTTATCGGCCCTATGACTACTTGATATCATAACGGTGGCCAGAAAGGATGCAAAGAGCAAAAACAGCCAGTTCTTGGGAGCGTCGCCGCTCACCAAAAACTTTCCGCGAAGTATGTCCAACAATCCTTTTTTCATTTTCAAGTGTTTCTACTTTTTAAAAAGCTTCAACCATATCAATTTGCTCTGCCCGAAACGGGGCCTACTCTTTCAGCAATGCGAAGCTTTGCGCTCCGCGCTCTATTGTTCATAGCAATTTCCTCAGCTGATGGCACAATCAATTTTCCAACCTTTTTAAAGGGAACCATGACATTGCCATAGAAATCTTTTTCTGGTTCGCCCTCAAATTTGCCTGAGCGTATAAATCGTTTTACCAGGCGGTCTTCCAAAGAGTGGTAACTTATCAAACTCAACCGCCCCCCTTCTTCCATCAAATCGGGGGTCTGCAGCAAAAAATCTTTCAGTGCCTCCATCTCTTGGTTGACCTCAATGCGTATGGCCTGGTAGACTTGTGCCAGTAATTTATGTTCCCGCATTTTAGGCAGAAACCGACCCAACACCTCTTTTAATTGGAGTGTTGTCTTAATTGGTGCCTGTTTTCGCGCCACAACGATTGTCTTTGCCATGGCCCGGGCATTACGAAGCTCACCGTAACTTGCCAGTACCTTGGCCAGTTCTTCTTCGCCATATTCATTGACCACCTCGTAGGCCGATACATCTGAACGCTGGTTCATACGCATATCCAAACCGGCATCGAAACGGGTTGAAAATCCTCGTTGGGCCGTATCGAATTGATGCGACGACACACCAAAATCTGCCAAGATTCCATCAACTTTCAGAATGCCATAGAACTTCAAAAAACGCTTGAGAAACCTAAAATTCTCATTTACCAACCTGAACCGTGGGTCGTCGATCGCATTTGCCAAGGCCTCTTTGTCTTGGTCAAAGGCAATCAACTTGCCGTCTTTACCGATCCGTCTCAATATTTCTTCAGAATGACCCCCACCACCAAAGGTGACGTCAACATACACCCCATTCTCCTTTATGTTCAACCCATCAACCGCCTCATTGAGCAGTACCGGACTGTGATACGGGTTTGTCATTTTTACCAAAAGCCGTTTTGAGCATTACACTGAACTCGTCCCTATCAATATCATTGGCCTTTTCATAGCTTTCTTTATCCCAAATTTCGATGATATCGATAGTGGCCGTGATCACCACTTCCTTTTTGATCAGGGCATGCTCGGCCAATGCCTTCGGTATCAGCAATCGATTGCTGTCATCAATATTTACAAGCTGGGCCCCTTCGACAAACTTTCGAAGGGTACGCACATTGTCGGGGTCGAACTGGTCTTTCTCTTTCAATTGCATCATCATACGGTTGTACTCTGCCTTCGGGTACAACTCTAAGCAACGAGAAAAACGACCATGCTTTATAACAAAACCATCATTCAAAAGAGGCGACAACTGGGACATCAGGCTTGACGGAATCGTCACCCTGCCCTTGGCATCGGCCTTACAATTGAATGTGCCTATGATGTTTATCATAAAAACAGTTCGGTCAGATTATGGAATCAAATATATAGATTCTAAAACATTTTTTCCCACTTTACCCCACTTATTTATCAAAAAACAAAAAAAATAACGTCAAAATCCCACTATATATTGTGTTTCAGATGGTTCGGTCTTTTTTAAGGCCGTAAAAACCTTTCGTTTTACGCTATGGGCAACCGGCCAAACAGCAAAAACCCATCTGTTTTTGTATGCTATGAATTACCTATATTTGCCGCTCTAGACCGATAAAACATTGATGGAAGAAAAAATCATTAAGGAAGGTAAGTTTCGGTATATAGAGAAAGGCGAAGGCACCCCGTTGATCATTTTACACGGTCTAATGGGCGGGCTGAGCAACTTCCATGGTGTTACCGATTATTTTCCGGCCAAGGGCTACAAGGTGTTGGTGCCCGAGCTCCCCATATACGATATGCCCGTGTTGAAGACCAATGTAAAGAACTTTGCCAAGTTTCTTGAAGAGTTCATCGAATTCAAGGGTCTCAAAGATGTGATTTTGCTGGGCAATTCATTGGGTGGGCACATCGGTCTTCTGCATACCAAAATGTTTCCCGAAATGGTCAAGGCCCTGGTCATTACCGGTAGCTCTGGCCTTTATGAGAGCGCAATGGGCGACGGATACCCAAAACGGGGCGATTATGAGTTCATAAAGAAAAAGGCCCAAGATGTCTTTTACGACCCAAAAATGGCCACCAAAGAAATTGTGGACGAGGTGTATGCCACAGTTAACGACAGAATGAAGCTGGTAAAAACACTTGCCATTGCCAAAAGTGCCATACGCCACAACATGGCAAAAGACCTGCCAAAAATGAACACGCCCACCTGTATTATTTGGGGTGAGAACGATACGGTAACACCCCCTAACGTGGCCAGGGAATTTCATGAATTACTGCCCGATTCGGATCTGTATTGGATCAAAAAATGTGGCCATGCCCCTATGATGGAACATCCTGAAGAGTTCAACAAGGTTCTGGAAGCTTGGCTGAACAAAAGGGGATTCTGATTTTAGATTTAAGATATTAGATGTTAGATTTGAGAATAGGTTTATAGGCGAGTCTAACTTCTCTTCTCCAAATTCCAACATCCAAACCCATGAAAATCACCTCTGCAAAATTCGTGATGAGCAATTCGAACGTGGCCCAATGCCCGAAAGAGCCATTGCCCGAATACGCCTTTATAGGCAGGTCAAACGTGGGCAAATCATCATTGATCAATATGCTCATGAACCGAAAGGGGCTGGCAAAGACCTCTGGACGCCCCGGAAAAACCCAGCTCATCAACCATTTTAAAGTAAACGACAATTGGTTTTTGGTCGATTTGCCCGGATATGGCTATGCCAGGGTTTCCAAAAAAGACAAAAAAACCTTTCAGAAATACATTACGGAGTATTTTTTGAAACGTCAACAATTGGTAAGCGCCTTTGTTTTGGTAGATATTCGCCACGAACCCCAAAAGATCGATTTGGAGTTCATGGAGTGGCTTGGTTCGAACGGAATTCCGTTTGGCATTGTATTTACCAAGGCCGACAAGTTAAAACCAGCTGCCATTGAACGCAATACGCAGGCCTATCTCCAACATTTGCTGGATACCGCTTGGGAAGAGGCCCCGCCGCATTTCGTTACCTCTGCCACCGATCGAACAGGGCGCGACGAGCTTTTGGAATATATCGATGAGATCAACAAAAACATCTCGACCACCCAATTTCAAAACTGAAAGTTTGAATCCCTCTTTTCGACTATTGCGCTATGAAAACTGTATTGCATACCTCTGACACACGCGGTTATGCCGACCATGGTTGGCTAAAAAGTTACCATACCTTTAGTTTTGCAAATTATCATGACCCCGAACGAATGCATTTTGGGGTCTTACGCGTTTTGAACGATGATGAAGTGGCTCCCGGTAGGGGCTTTAGAACCCATCCCCACAGCAATATGGAAATCATTTCCATTCCGCTTGAGGGTGATTTGGAGCACAAAGACGGCATGGGCAATACCACCATTATCAATGAGGGGGATATTCAGGTAATGAGTGCCGGAACCGGGATATACCACAGTGAGTTCAATAAGAGCAAAGACCGTTCAGTCAAGTTTTTGCAGATTTGGGTCATTCCCAACAGAAAAGATGTAACGCCCCAATATGATCAAATTTCCATTCGGGATATGCAACGCAACAACACCTTCTATCAGATACTTTCGCCCAATAAAGATGATGAAGGTGTTTGGATCCACCAAGATGCGTGGTTTCACATCGGAGACTTCGACAAAGACACATCCGATACCTACACGCTGAAGAAAAAAGGGAATGGGGTCTATATTTTTGTTTTGGATGGCCAAGTATCGGTCAATGGCCAAGAGCTCAATAGTCGGGATGGTTTTGGCATATGGGATATTGACCAAATCCAATTCAAATCACTGAGTGTTGGCCGTGTACTGTTAATGGAAATACCCATGCAACGGGGTATTGTTTGAGACAATGAAACCCTTTTTAGGCTACCATTTTTGTACACTTCTCGCCTTTAAGGGGTGGTACGCCCCTCGATTAGCCCAATGAGTTCCACTGGCGATTTCAAGCTGTTCAGCTCTTGGGCAGGAATAAGTATTTCCAGTTCCGTTCCTGCTTCAATAAGCACGACCGGAAAATGAAATTTGTGGCCAAACTTGCTGGCGTACTGCTTCAAAAACTCATCTTTATGAAAAAATGTCATTTGATACGCACTTTCTTGGCGAAAATGCTTCCATTTCCGGTTTTCCCTGAACAGGCCATGCGTAATGTTACAAAGGTTGCACCCATACGTTGAGGGACTAACTATTTTGTGCACACTGTCCAACACTACGTTACGGGTACCAGAATCGGCATCATAGACAAAAATGAGCCTTTGGGCGATTTTCTTTTTCATTCCCCAAAAATACACCCGTATATCTTGAAACGAGGCCAAAAACCAGTTTTTCATTTTTGCCTCGATTTATCATACATTTAGGCATCTCGAACAATCAACTGCTGATGAAAATAAATATTCTAAAGGTCTTACCTACACTCATCGTTCTTTTCATTTTTATCAATTGCGGGCCAAAGCAACCCGAATACGCCATAGCCTATAACGTGCTGTTCGATGCTGAAAACGATAATTATGAGGTTTTTACCATGAACCTCGACGGTTCTAACAAGAAGAACGTTACCAATTTACCAGGGGTAGAATGGTCGTATTACTCCTATAAAGACCAACTGTATTTCATTTCAGATAAGGATTTTTGCCACCGATGCTACCGTTTGTACGTTACCGACCCTAAGGGCAAAAGTATCAAGAAAGTTTCTGATGTGGTATTGGCCGACAGTTGGATGAGCAGCCGAAAAAATGGCACCGAACTCATTGTAAAGCCCAGCTCGAAAATAGACTCTGTTTTCTATATCATCAACATGAAGGGAGAGGTTGTGAAAAAACTACCTACCGGCCTGCCCTATTTCTCAGACCCCTTGTTTGTTAACGATGGCAAACAGCTTGTTTTTAGGGGCTCTAAAAAACGTTTTAAAAAAGACAACGGTTACCTTGACGAGCTCTATATCATGAACGATGACGGCAGTTCGCTGAGGCAGTTGACCCATTACCCGAAAAATGACACCACGGCAAAGTGGCACCATTACCATGCGGGCCCTCCGAAACTACATCCCTCTGAAAACTTTATCAGTTACCAAAGCTTTCAAGATGGCAAGTACAGTCTATATGCCGTGAGCCTCGATGGTGAAAAGCAGTGGAAGCTGACCGAAAATGAACAAAATGAGGGGTGGCACGATTGGAGCCCCGATGGCAAGTGGTTGGTGATAGAACTATTCGATGACGAACAAACCCAATTTCATATCGGATTGATGAACTGGGAGACCAAAGAAATGAAAATATTGACCGATACCACTTATCGCTACCAACAGGCTCCCAACTTTGTTGAAATAAAGTAACTTGCCACCATGGATTTCATTGTCTTGTTATTGGCGCACTGGGTCGGCGATTACCTGCTACAGACCAACAACATGGCCCTGAAAAAGCACCATAGCCTCAAATGGCTATCGCTGCACATTTTGGTCTATACCGCTGTGCTGCTTGTGTTCTGCAATTTGGTCTTTTCGTGGCAAATAGCCTTGGGCTACGCGGTCATCAACGGGCTACTACATTTTATCACCGATTTTTTCACAAGCAAGCTGGCCGCAAAATACCACGGCAAACGACGTATCTTCTATTCGATACTGGGTTTTGACCAATTCGCGCACATGGTTTGCCTATATTGGGCTTGCGTCAATGCTGATATACTGGCATTATAAAAGTGGCCAAACCGTGAACTGATGTAAACAGGTTGCCGTTTGTTGCAAACCACACTACTAGAAATATGAAAAAAGTACTTTATATAATCGCAGGGCTTATTTTAATTTCAGATTTGATCTATGGATTCGTAACCGACCAAAAAACAGGTGGATTTTTTGGTTTTGAATTGAATATTTGGATACACAGATTGATCCAATTGGCATTGATATTTTTAATTGGCTGGAGCTATTACCGACAAGTAAGGGCCAAAAACTAAAAAACACTCTACCAAACCATTCAACTTCGCGGTACGAAAAAGCTACTTCAATTCCAACTTTTCGGCAAAATAATCGCAGAAGTCTTTCATGGTGGCCGTCATTTTTTCATCTTGGGTGGCCTTCATAAAGGTATCGGCCATGGTCATCAGGGTCTGGTGAAAGAAAATCTTCATCTCTTCAACCGGCATATCCTTGGTCCAAAGATCTATTTTGAGCGATTCTTTGTTCTTGCTGTCCCAAACCGACAGCAACATGGCTTTTGCTTCTTCGTTGTCGACACCACCATCTTCTGCCGACCAAGTCAACTCTTCAGGCACGCGGTTTTCGTCGAGCCCTACCTTTAAAGTTATTTCTGAAGTATGTACTACTGCCATCTATCGTCTGGGTTTGTAATTAGATTTTTTGAAAATTTCGTCAGCGGGCAAGGCCAAGAGTTGCTGCAGGGTCACATCATTTTTTTCCATATAGGCCCTTACAATCTGCCAGCCCATGTAGCGTCCCAACCGGGGCGGTGATTCGTTGTCAAGCTCAAGCCCGAACTTTGAAAAAGGGGCAGGATCCAAAAATCGCTTGTCCAACTTCGAATCGGTACTGTATAGCAGTTCCCTTTCAATAAAAAACCGCCAAATCTGCTCTTCGT
Organism: Flagellimonas lutaonensis; assembly: GCF_000963865.1. Taxonomy (NCBI): domain Bacteria; kingdom Pseudomonadati; phylum Bacteroidota; class Flavobacteriia; order Flavobacteriales; family Flavobacteriaceae; genus Flagellimonas; species Flagellimonas lutaonensis. The sequence continues at coordinate 2,225,604 of NZ_CP011071.1, read as the reverse complement.
TTTCTTTGGCCCATTGCATTTGCTCTGGGGTATAACCTATTTTTTGGGCATCAGGAATATCAGGTAGCAGCTTATCCTTTATATAAAGTTCTTTACCATAATACACCATTCGCGATAAAAAGGAACGGTTTCTAGGGTACTGGTTGACCTTTTTGGCAAAGGCACTGGCGATATCTGACAACAAATACTTTTTGTCCAACCCTAGGGCAATGTAGTTCGACAGGCCTTTGTAGAAAAAGTGGTCTTTCCCCAAATAGTTGTCAAGGCCGATCAGCAAGAGCGAATCTGTCAAAATTATCCTATCCTCGTAGCGAACTGTTGAGATAAGGGTAACCACCTTCGGCACCTGCGATTCTGGGTAATAATATTTGACATGTTGGAACAAACTCCGTATACCCCTTTCAACATCATCGAAATCATCAAAAGCCTTTTGAACCTCATCGGCCAACTGTTGCTGTAGCGTATCATGCATCTTGGCCACCCAGACCGAATCGGGCGTACCCTTAGGAAACAAGTAGGGATATGCGCCCTTCAGACTCTGCAGGCTATCGGGCGTAGCATTGTCAAACGCAAGATCAAAACGCGCAATCTCCAGCGCTATCGGAGTTTTGGCAATCTCGGCCGCTCGTTTGTCCTCTTGCCGACATGCCGCCAAGAGCAAAACAAAACTCACAAAAAGAAAGTATTTCGTACCCTGCTTCATTTTTTGGGGTCCAGCATTTAAATTTACAGGGCACAAAGGTAAATTTTTGATTTCAAAAAAAGATTCATGCAAACTGAAAAGGTTATCGAGCACATTGTAAATTGGCTAAAAGACTATGCGACCAATGCCCGAATGAAAGGGTTTGTGGTGGGAATTTCCGGGGGCATCGATTCTGCCGTCACCTCAACCCTCTGCGCCAAGACCGGCTTGGAAGTGCTCTGCGTTGAAATGCCCATTCACCAAGCAGAAAACCAAGTAACCCGGGCTGACCGGCATATAGATTGGCTGATGCAACATTTCCCCAATGTAAAAAGGCAGCCCGTAAACCTTACCCCTGTATTCGATAGCCTTATAGCCGCCCTACCAAAAGTCGAAAACGAAGAGGATAGATTGATGTCGTTGGCCAATACCCGGGCTCGATTGCGCATGACCACCCTGTATTACTTTGCAGCCCTAAACAAGTATTTGGTGGCGGGCACTGGTAACAAGGTCGAGGACTTTGGCGTTGGTTTCTACACCAAATATGGGGATGGCGGGGTAGACCTGAGCCCAATAGCGGATTTGTTGAAAACCGAAGTATACGAAGTGGCAAACGTTTTGGGCATCAACCAAGACATTATGCAAGCCCCACCGACAGACGGCCTTTGGGGCGATGATCGTACCGATGAAGACCAAATAGGTGCCTCATACCCCGAACTTGAGTGGGCCATGAAAATGGATGAACAAGGAAAAAGGGCTGAAGATTTCTCTGGAAGGCAGCAAGAGGTTTTCAAGATTTACAAAAAATTCAATATGGCCAATAAGCACAAAATGGTTCCCATACCTGTATGCGTAATTCCAGATTCCTTAAAAACAGCAGATTAACCAGAAATATGCGTCTTAAAACGATTAAAACCCCAAAAATTCTGTGGTTTTAAGAAAAAAAAAGCACATTTGTTCCTTGAAATGGCTATATTGCCTCTCATCATTTGTAGGCATTAGATTACCATAGTCTTTTCAAATGATATTAAGAAAAACCTACCACAATGATTAAAGTCTTAGTAGCAGACAATCATCCAATTGTACGCTTGGGAATCAGGCATGTACTCGACTCCGTTTCAGATATGGAGGTAGTGGCTGATGTGTCTTCAACAACCGAACTTTTTGAAACATTGCAAAAAGTTTCCCCTGATGTGGTAATGCTTGAAATGGATATTCCAGAAATCAATGGCATTGCAACTCTTAGAAAAATGAAACAAGATTTCCCCAATGCCAAAGTATTGATGTACAGTGGGCAATCTGAAGATGTGTACGCCCTGAGTACTATAAGGGCAGGAGCCTATGGCTATCTTTCAAAGGCCGCCGATCTAGATTACATCGTATCGGCGATACGAAAAGTAAGCGAAGGCAACATGTTTATTACCAATGAATTGGCGCAAAGACTGGCCTTCGACGAAGGAACACGGAAACCCCGTAGATTCTTTAGAAAACTCTCTACCAGAGAGATTGAAGTGCTTAAGCTCTTGGCCAGTGGAAAACGAAACAAAGAGGTCGCCGAAGGCTTGAATCTAAACGAAAAAACCGTCAGCACCTACAAAGCAAGATTAATGCGAAAGCTGAATGTTGACAATCTGGTAGATCTTTTGCAGCAGGCCAAGGCCTTAGAGCTGTATTAAGAAACATTCAACCGTTATTATAAAAAGCCCCAATTTTGTTGGGGTTTTTCTTGTTAGGAAAGTACCCTGCTCAATTTAGCATTCAACAGCTTGTTCAACTGCAGGTAGTTCATGATTTCTTCCAAGGTCTCTGAATGGTCCCCGTTCGACTCTTTGGTATTCTTTTGAAGCTGCGCAATTCTATTTTTGATCAAATTGCAACGCAAGGTCAATATGGTCTCATCTACCAATTGCGCGATACCCTGTTCTTTTTCTTTGGGATAGATATCCCTGCGTTCCCAATCATGGAGGGTGTACTTTTCTTCTTCCATGAGAAGCGAGGAGAGTTCGTTCACAAAATCTTGGTCCAATCTGGTCATGAACTCATTCAGGTTAAAGTCATCATTCTCGTTCAATTCCTCTATCAATTTGTAGTACACGGCCTTAAAATCTTCATTGCTCAACTCAATTTCATCCTCTTGAAGGGCCAAATATATTTTTTCGTATACCTTGGCTTCCACAATCTCTGGCTGCAAGACCAAATCACCTTCCTCGTTTTCTTTGAGCACAAGATCTTCAAACTCTTGCTTTTGGTTGCCGTAGAGCAATAGCATCTGAATTATTTTCTTTTCAAGCTCGTACTGTACATCTACCTTTTCAACAGGTTCCTCGTTTTTGACCACCTCAAAGGCCTGTTGTAGCTGTTTTAATTTTTTCGCCGCATCAGAAATACCTTTTCGGGTTATTTGGGCCAAGGTATCGTACAGCACCGCTTCAGAGACCTGCAGCATTCTGGCGCACTCCTGTATGTACACCTCTTGCTTGATCCGGTCGGGTATCTTGGCAACACTGTGTACAATATCGCGAATGGTCTCGGCCCTTTTGATAGGGTCGTTTGCAGCTTCTTTGGCCAATAACGAGGTTTTGAACTGGATGAAATCCATGGAGTGTTCCTCCAAATACAGCACTACATCGCCATAGCTGTTGTTTTTGGCAAAACTATCGGGGTCTTCACCCTCTGGAAAAGTACATACCTTGACGTTCATCCCTTGCTCTAGAATGAGGTCTATACCACGCAAAGAAGCCCTAAGCCCAGCGGCATCGCCATCGAACAGTACGGTTATGTTCTTTGTCAACCGGTTTATCAACCGGATCTGTTCTGGTGTCAGGGCCGTTCCGCTCGAGGAGACCACGTTTTCAACGCCCCGTTGGTGCATCTGTATCACATCGGTATACCCCTCGACCAAATAGCAATTGTCTTCTTTGGCAATGGCCTGTTTGGCAAAATAGATACCGTAGAGCACCTTGCTCTTGTGGTAGATATCACTTTCTGGTGAATTGAGATATTTGGCTGCTTTTTTATCGTTGACAAGAATACGGCCACCAAACCCCAACACCCTGCCACTCATGGAGTGGATGGGAAACATGACCCGCCCCTTGAAACGGTCAAAGGTCTTTTTGCCGCCATCGGCCTGGTCTTTTACAATTGTCAGGCCCGTTTTTTCGAGAAACTCAAGTTGATAGCCTTGCTGCAAGGCGTGCTTGGTAAAGGCCTCCCATTCATCAAGGCTATAGCCCAGCCCGAATTTTTTAATGGTCTCATCAGTGAACCCCCTTTCTTTAAAATAGCTATGGCCGATGGCCTTGCCGGGCTCTGAACGCCATAATATGTCTTCGAAATACTGCTGTGCGAAGGCAGATACAAGGTACATGCTCTCGCGTTCGTTCGCCTGTTCTTTTTCTTCGGTGGATTGCTCGGTTTCTTCGACCTCGATGTTGTACTTCTTGGCGAGATACCGAATGGCTTCGGGATAGGTAAAAAGTTCGTGCTCCATCAAAAAGGCCACCACATTGCCCCCCTTTCCACTGCTGAAATCCTTCCAAATCTGCTTCACGGGAGACACCATGAAACTGGGAGTGCGTTCATCGGTAAACGGACTCAGCCCTTTGTAGTTCGATCCTGATTTCTTCAACTGCACAAAATCGCCTATCACCTCTTCTACCTGGGCGGCATCATACACTTTATCTATGGTGGTTTTCGAAATCATGGTTGGTAAAAATATGGAAAATGTCTTGCACACTTGCCCCACTCACCATCGTGGGCAAACTATTTTTTCTTTTTGAATTATTTTTACGTAAAACTAGCACATGATTCTCTTCTTTGGAACTCGACCCGGAAAAAAGGTGGAACAGCGGCTTCACGGGGTTTCTTGTTCCCATTGCGGACAGACAGGTACATTGACGGCGGTATCACAGCCCAATTACTTTCACCTGTTCTGGTTACCATTGTTTCGTGTACAGACCCTTCAATTTGCCGAATGCTCGCATTGCAAGCGGGCCTATTATAAGGAGGAATTTTCTACTGAAATGAGGGAAGCGATTTCTAAATAACCACCCCCCTCTTGATCAAGATTTACCAGCACTTGGCATATCTAGTGGTCATAGGTCAAACCGAAGGCCCAAAGAAATATTTCGTTGTTCAACCACTGCATCTTTAAAAATCGGGTTCAGATCATACTTGACATACAAAAGCACACCTTCAAAACCAGCATAGGCACTCAAGCCATATATTAGATTGCTGGTGTTGTAGTCACGTTTAAGCTTGTCTTTTACCCGTTCACCATCCCTTTGATATTTGAGTTTTTGACGTGTGCCAAGATTGAACCCAGCATACCCGCCCAAACCAAGTCTGAATTGATTGTCAAGACTGTAGCGAAATTTATTCTTATGCTCATGGTATTTAGAAGGTCCGAACTCGATATGAACAGGAAACACCAGGTTATCCATCCGAAATTTTGATTTATCAAGTTCAACGTCAAACTCCTGTAACTCGGTTTGGTTTCCATTTTGTACGAAATACTGGTTATCATCGGGCTTTAAGCCATTGAACTGAAATGACACTCCATAGTTGAAACGCATGAAATTGGTATTCTTGAAAACCCGTGTGCGCCATTGCCAGCCCATTTCAAAAAACCGGCTGCCTCCTATTTTGTAGGGAGATTCGTCTAACGACTGTCCATCAATAAGTGCGTTGTTCAAACCTATGGCAAACACAAAATCTGAATAAGTTCGACGGTCGTATTTGATATTTCTTCTCCATTGATCGGAAAAGATGTTGAATACGGGTCTGCCATCGATGTTGAGCCCCACCCTGACTTGGTCGTTAGCCAGTGTATCTGCCTCCAATAGAATCAATGTTTTTCCTTCATTTCTTTCGAGCAATGAAATTTGGTTCTCAACAATAGCGACCCTTTCCTCTATGTTCTTCGCCCTTTTCACAGCGGCCTCCTCTTTTAAACGCTGGGCTTCCTCTAGGGTAATGGCTCTGTTGTTTAAACGTTCATTTATGGCCTGCACTTCAAGTTTCAGGGCCTCTTTTTCTTGTTCGGCTATCTTTTCTTTTTGAACCTTTAGAGTCTCTATTTTCTTTTTATACTCTTTTTGACCATATGCACTTTGTGCCAAAAAGGTCAATAACAAAGCTGCGAATACTGTGGTGATTTTACTCATGATTGTTTTGGTTTTAGCAATCCTCTTTCTACCTCCCCCCCAATATGGGGGAAGTAAAGAAGGGGATTTTTGATTGATGAATATTAATTGTTACGGTCGGCCACCGCGGTTCTAAGTTTAAAATAGCCTTCTTTCAAAGCGTCGAAAATCTGGTCTCTAAAACTTTGATTGAGCTCGTCTTCTACCTCTGTCAGCAGGGCCATGGCGTCTACTGGGCCATTTTGCGACAATGCTTTTTCTGCGAGGATTTCACGTTGGGCCGACCTTAGCAGAGAGTCGACCTCGGCTTCAGTAACCTGCTCGTTCTGGCTTTCTAAAAGTGCCACTTGGGCCATGACCTCCTCCAATTTTCTTTCGATAACGATCTTTTCTGCGCCCAACTGATCATTGTTGACCTCGTCTACATCTTTGGTCTGTACCAAGGCCGTTTCACTTTCAGGTGCCTCTTCCAGTTCTATAATCGTTGGATCATTGTTTTCAATAGGTTCTTCTTTTTGGGTGGTTTCAACCAGCGCCTTTTGCCCGGTTTGCGGACTTCTTGCATCATTTTTGCCCTCATTTCCATCCTGACCGTGCGATGTTGGAGATTCTACAACCTCAACCTTGGCAGGTTGCGGGGCATCACCCGACCTAAAATAAATGGCCGACACCAACAAAACACCCACGAAGACCGCTGCCGCATACCAATAGTACATCTTGTTCTTTCGAGAAGGTGCAGGGCCCAATTGGGCCTCCAATTTCTCCCAAGCTGCCTCCGACGGTTTTATCTCGCGCTCACGGAGCTTTTTGGCGATATGTTCTTCTAACTTGTCCATTGTATTTCTTATTGGCCCCTAGACTTCGTGCGGGGCGTTATTCCCATTAACCTTAAATTTTCTTGCAACATTTTTCTGGCCTTAAAAAGCTGTGATTTTGATGTGCCCACCGAAATCTGTAGCAATTGTGCAATTTCTTCGTGTTTATAACCCTCGACCGCATAGAGTACAAAAACCATCTTGTAGCCTTCTGGCAGACCATCTATCAAATGTTGAATATGCTCAACATCTGATACCGAGGTCTGGTTTTCTTCTGCAATGGCCATGTGCTCATAGGCCTCCTCACCATACACTACAAATTGTTTCTTTCTGAGGTGTGAAATACATTCGCGTACCATAATCTTACGTATCCATCCCTCAAAACTCCCTCTATGGCCAAAGGTCTTTAGGTTTTTGAACACCTTTACAAAGCCCCCGACCATCACATCTTCGGCAAACTGTACATCTTTGATGTACTGACGGCAAACGCCCAACATCTTCGGCGAAAATCTTTCGTAAATAGTGCGTTGGGCTTGTCGGTCTCCATCAACGGCCTTTGCAATCAGCTGTTTTTCGTTCTTGTATAACCGAATGATCTTCAAGTGTTCTTGGTTTGTTCTATAAATATAGACGCAGGCACTTCTAAAATGGTTGCCCAGCGATAAAAAATATGCTGTCAAAAAGGGGGTAGAACGGGAAATCACAAATTGTCCGACCGCTTTTCACCAACAGTACGGTTACAGAAAAAGACCTACTTCTTGCGGTCAACCACGTAATTGACCATCAATGTCAACGATTCTTTATAAGGCGAATCGGGGTAATCGTTCAGCATTTCAAGGGCCTCATCTTTAAACTGCAGCATTTTTGCCACAGCATATTCAAGCCCTTTCATTTCTTTTACATAGGCGATTACCTCTTTGACCCTTTTCTTGTTCTTGTTATGGTTCTTGATGGAGTTGATTAGCCAACGCTTTCTTTTATGGTCGCTGTTGTTTAGGGCATAGATCAAGGGCAGTGTCATCTTTTGCTCTTTGATATCGATTCCGGTAGGTTTACCGATTCGTTCCTCGCCATAATCAAAAAGATCATCTTTGATCTGAAAGGCCATTCCACAAAGCTCGCCGAATCTTCTAAAGGCCTCGACCTCTTTTGACCCTGGCTTTACGGCACATGCCCCCATGCTGCAGCAAGCGGCAATAAGGGTGGCCGTTTTTTGGCGAATAATGTCGTAATAGACCTCTTCGGTAATATCAAGCAGGCGCGCCTTCTCAATCTGCAAGAGCTCGCCCTCGCTCATTTGCCTGACCGCATCTGAAATAATATGCAGTAGATCATAGTCTTTCTTTTCTAGGGATAGCAAGAGCCCTTTTGAGAACAGGAAATCGCCCACCAAAACCGCGATTTTGTTCTTCCAGAGGGCATTTATGGAGAAAAAGCCCCTGCGTTTGTCACTTTCATCCACCACATCGTCATGTACCAAACTGGCGGTATGTATGAGCTCGATGATCGAGGCCCCCGTATAGGTGCGCTCGTTGACCTCACCATCATTCAACATTTTGGCAGTCAAAAAAACGAACATAGGGCGCATCTGTTTGCCCTTTCGATTGACAATGTAATAGGTGATTCGGTTAAAGAGCGAAACCTTCGACGACATTGACTGACGGAACTTTTCCTCGAAAAGTTCCATCTCTTTTTCAATGGGTTCCCGTATTTGAGCGGCAATCTTCAAAAATACCCTGGTTTGGTTTGTCGGTTCAGCGTATCAAAAGTAGCGAAAATCGTGGGTTTGGTCGGTTAAAACAGACAAACCGTATAAAAATTTGTTGCGAGTTGAAAAAGGTGGTTTTGCAGCCGTACCAAAATAAAAATCAGGCAATACCCAGAACACCTACTTGCATCTCAAGCCATGTGCGGCACAGGCTCCTCTAGGTGAGACTATGACTTATTGGCCAACTGACCGCAGGCGGCATCGATGTCCTTACCCCGTGAGCGTCTGACAGTCACCACTATACCGTTTTCTTGAAGGGTGTTTTGATACATTTCAAGCGCTTCTTCCGACGCCTGTGAAAACCCACCATCATCAATGGGATTGTATTCTATCAGATTTACTTTTGAAGGGGCGAAACGGCAAAATTTCACCAAGGCATCCACATCTTTTTGGGTATCATTAATGCCTTTCCAGACCACATATTCGTAGGTAATGCGGTTTTTTGTCTTTGCATACCAATATTCAAGTGCCTCTCGCAGATCATGTAGGGGAAAGGTCTCGTTAAAAGGCATTATCTGGGTTCTTACCTCATCAATGGCAGAATGCAACGACACCGCCAAGTTGAACCGCACTTTCTCATCGGCCATTTTTTTGATCATCTTGGGTACCCCAGAAGTAGAGACCGTAATACGCTTGGGCGACATGCCCAGACCCTCATCGGATGTTATCTTTTCTATTGCCTTGAGCACGTTGTTATAGTTCATCAAAGGCTCGCCCATGCCCATAAAAACAATATTGCTCAATGGCCTATTGAAATATAGTTTGCTCTGTCGGTCAATGGCCACCACCTGGTCGTATATTTCATCAGGATTGAGATTGCGCATGCGCTTTAAACGTGCGGTGGCACAAAACCTGCAATCGAGACTACAGCCCACTTGGCTTGAGACGCAGGCGGTTGTTCTCGTTTCCGTAGGAATCAATACCGATTCCACTACCAAGCCGTCATGCAACTTCACAGCATTTTTAATGGTGCCATCGGCACTACGCTGCATTTGATCCACAGAAATATGGTTGATAACAAAGTTTTCTTGCAAGAGCTGTCGGGTCTCTTTTGAAAGATTGGTCATGACTTCAAAAGAATGGGCCGATTTTTGCCACAGCCACTCATATACCTGATTGCCACGATAGGGCTTCTCGCCCTTGGAGACAAAAAAGTCACGCAGTTCTTCTTTGCTAAGTGCCCGGATATCTCGCTTGTCTTGAACCATTGCGTCAAAGGTAGAAAAAGACCCTTCGACTTCGCTCAGGGTGACAAAACCAAAAGTATCAATATCTTATAGAATCAACATCGCATCGCCATACGAATAGAAGCGATACTGTTCCAATATGGCCTGTTTATAGGCTTTTTTCATCAGGTCATGGCCCATAAATGCTGAAACCATCATCAACAAGGTTGATTTTGGCAAATGGAAATTGGTGATCATGCAATTTGCAATGCTGAATTCGTATGGAGGGAAGATGAACTTGTTCGTCCAACCCTCAAACGTATTGAGTGTGTGTTCAGATGATACGGCACTCTCAAGGCCACGCATTACCGTGGTACCAACCGCACAGACTTTCTTTTTGTTTCTCTTGGCACGGTTGACCACTTCTGTCGCCCGCTCGTCAATCACCAATTCTTCGCTGTCCATTTTATGCTTTGAAAGGTCTTCGACCTCAACCGGGTTAAACGTGCCGAGGCCTACGTGCAGTGTCACCTCGGCAAAGTCGATACCCTTGATCTCGAGCCTTTTCAACAAGTGCTTCGAAAAGTGGAGCCCGGCAGTGGGTGCGGCCACGGCACCCTCGTGTTTGGCATAAATGGTTTGGTAACGTAACTCATCTTCTGGTTCCACTTCACGTTTGATATACTTTGGCAAAGGCGTTTCACCGAGTTCTTTCAGTTTTCTACGGAAATCCATATACGAACCATCGTACAAGAAGCGCAGTGTGCGGCCCCTAGAGGTGGTATTGTCGATGACCTCGGCCACCAAGCTCTCATCTTCGCCAAAATACAGTTTGTTGCCGATTCGAATCTTTCGGGCAGGGTCTACCAAAACATCCCAAAGGCGTTGTTCTTCGTTCAGTTCGCGCAGCAAGAAAACTTCAATTCGTGCACCGGTCTTCTCTTTATTGCCATAAAGCCGCGCAGGAAATACCTTCGTATTGTTCAACACCATTACATCGCCCTCATCGAAATAGTCAATCAGGTCTTTGAACATTTTATGCTCGATCTTACCGCTGTCTCTATGGACAACCATTAACCTAGATTCATCCCTATTTTCTGCCGGATACTCTGCCAATAACTCTTTCGGAAGCTCAAAATTGAAGTTTGATAGTTTCATGTGTATATTTCTTATTGCTTTTTATCAGTCACATATAACCTTTGATAATCAAAATCAATCATTTTATTGTGTATCTAATGATTATTTTGAATATGTCGATTTCATTCGGTTCTATGGATTTTTATAAAAGTTGCAAATATACAATCTGTAAAAGGGGGATGTCAAGTAATCAGGCATTAAATATGACTACTACTCCTTAATTCTTAGGCCCAGTCTAGCCATATCCCGCCAAAAATCAGGATATGATTTCGAAACCACCTCGGCATCATTGACAAAAAAGGAGGTTTTCATGGCCAAGGGTGCAAAGGCCAAGGCCATACGATGGTCATTGTATGTGTCGACCGAAACGTTTGATTCGCCTATTGCCGATGGTTTCAAAGTCAGGCTTTCGTTTGTAATACCAACTTGGGCACCAAATTTTTCAAGCTCGGCCTTCATGGCACCCAAACGGTCGGTTTCTTTAATGGGCAGCGTGTGCAGGCCCGTAAGATGACAGCCCATTTGCAGCCCAAGGCAAGTAACCGCAATGGTCTGTGCGATATCGGGGGCATTACTTAGTTCAAGGTCCAAGGTTGCGGGTTGCGGGTTTGATATTTTTTTTAAATGGATCGTATTACGGTCAAAATAGGTCTCGACCCCAAAATCACGATAAATTTCTGCCAAAACACTATCGCCCTGTAATGAATGTTTTTTATAGGAAGAAAGGGTAATCTTACTACCTACTTCGGCCAGTGCAGCAATGCTATAGAAATAGCTGGCAGCGCTCCAATCCGATTCGACCACCATGGTTTGGGACTTCACTTTTTCTTTGGGATGCACTTTAACTACCTGCCCATCAAAAGCGGTTGCCATCCCTATTTGGTCAAGTAGCCCCAAGGTCATTTTGATATAGGGAACCGAAGTGATTTTGCCGATCAAATGAATTTCAAGCCCGTTCTTCAAACTTGGAGCAATAAGCAAAAGTGCCGAAATGTACTGACTGCTGATGTTGGCAGGCAGTTCAACTTTGTTTTTTACGAGTTTCTTTCCTTTGATTTTTAAGGGTGGATACCCCTCTTGCCCCACATAGGAAATGTCGGCGCCCAGATTGCGAAGGGCATCGACCAGAATCTTTATGGGGCGTTCTTTCATGCGTTCAGAACCTGTCAGCACAACCTCTTTGTCCGGTTGAGAGGCGAAATAGGCAGTCAGAAAACGCATGGCGGTGCCCGCATGGTGAATATCCACCTCACCTTTTGAGATGGCCAAGCCTTTTCGCATAACCACTGCATCATCAGAATTGGAAAGGTTTTCGATTTTAAGATTTGGGTACAGGGCCTGTAGCAACAACAACCTGTTCGTTTCACTTTTTGAGCCGGTAATTCTCGCTTCTGCCTGTAACAGCTTATTGGATGGTGCGGAAAGTTGTAGTTTCAATGCAATGCCTTTTAACGAGCATCAAAGCTAGGAAAAAGAGCAGTAAATTTAATGAAGGACTTATGAATATTGCCCCTCACCCTGGCCCTCTCCCCAAGGAAAGGGATATTTTATTTTAACTTCTCGTTGTTGTGGTGGCGGTCATGGTCACGCTTAGCCTTGATATCCAACTTTTTTTCAAAAGCCTTTTGCAGATCAACACCGGTTTGGTTGGCCAGGCACAATACCACAAAAAGAACATCGGCCAACTCTTCGCCAAGGTCTTTCTCTTTATCTGAGGGTTTCTCGCTCTGCTCCCCATATCTACGTGCAATGATCCGCGCCACCTCGCCCACTTCTTCGGCCAATTGGGCCATATTGGTCAATTCATTGAAATAGCGGACCCCGTGGTTTTTTATCCACTCATCTACGGCCTGTTGTGCGTTTTGTATGTTCATTTAGACTTTTGCTAATACTACTTTTTCGGACTCTTTCGCAATAATCTGCTTGAAGAATTCCCTTAAAATGGGATATAATTCTGCCGAAAGTATGGCCCTATTGATTTCAAAGTTAACCAATACATTTATTTTGCTTCCATTCTCACTGAGTATATATTTGAACCTACCCAAATCGTTGGGCAGTTTGACCACGATAGGCTCTGGTTTTGATTCAACTACATATCCTTCTGGAATATCAACATTTACCATGTATGTATCTTTAAAGGGATATCCAAAATCAATGGGATACATTCTTTCTTCGCTCTTAAATGGATTTTCTTCCATCCGCATAAAGCTTAGGGGCTCAAAGTATAGTTTTCCATCGATTACATCAGCCGCATAGTCATTGTAAAACTCAAACGATTCTGAAACCGGGCCTTCATAAACATCGGCATTTTTTACCTCATGCCCGTCTATTTCTATTCCTGAGAACTGTTCTTCCATCGAACTCAAGTAAGAATCAAGTTCAGTATTTTTAAAATTCTTACGAAAGGCAAAGGCGCTGTGCCTATCAAATCTCGATTTATAGGTGCCCTCGCAGCTGCCATCTTCACTTAGTTTAAGGTTTACAGAATACAATTTATTGGATTGCTTCGGAGATATGACATTTATTTGTTGCCATACCATTTTTTGGTTGTCTATCAACATACCTTTCCAGTTATAATCTTTGACCGGAAGCACATTAATGTCGCTGAACTCTTCGGTGGCATCTAAAAAATATTGTTTGTCGTCAATGTTGGCATAGGCAATTACGTAATTCAATCTGTCGAGGGTCGGAAAAAATGGTATCGCATTATCTTTGGTGCTGATTACCACTGGGTTTGCATCAATACCTGCATACCGCAACATGGCCACCATGAGCAGGTTGATATCCGCAGCGTTTCCTTTTTTCTCTTTAAGGGCTTTCTTTAGGCCATACTGAAAGTACTTTCCATCCCTGCCATTCCACGTAATGGTGTTCTTCACATGCTTAAAGATGGCCTTCATCTTGTCAATCTGAGAGCTTTTTCCGGTGATTACAGCATCCAACTCATCATCAAAAGATTTGGTCTTGTCCAATTCATTTTTATAATCATCTGAATTGCCTATGGTCTTGGCCACATCGCCCCAAGATTGTGCAAAGCTTTTGTAATATCCGGGAATATCCACATAAACCAACTCAAACATGACCCCAGAACGATAATTATCAATATTGTCGACATACGCCTCTTTTTTCATGGCAGGCACTTGAACCGCATGATATTTATTGATAATAACGTCCATACCAATGCGGTTGTCACGACTGGTCGATGTCTTCGGATAAACATTGTAATAACCTTTTGGAGTCTGTTTAAAATGAAATCCTTTCGGTGTTCTAAGTTCCGCTATCATTTGCTTGACAGGAATGTCATATTGAAATTGAAAGTCATCAATGTTCCAAATAAAAGGCGATTTGATAACGTACCTGAACTCAATTACCGAACCTTCTTGAACGTTGGGCATTGTGAATTTTACCTGATTATAGTTATAACTGGCCTCTGTCTTAAAAATCTGGTCTTTATCGAGCTCATCCTCTACAATTTCGCCATCTTTGAGATTATAGGTTACCGCCTTTATTTTTCTTACAAGCTCATCATCGTACCTTGTTTTAAATAGATCAATGGTCTCTGTGGCATATTCAAATCCCTCTTTGTTATATATTTTTATCCGCTCGTGTATTTCGGTCACCAACGAATTGACTCCATTGGTGGTCAGGAAGTAGGTCTTTTGGTTTTTGTATAAGATAGCTGCATTGGCCGATCTATCAGGGGCATATTCTTTTTCAATCAGTTCTTCTTTGCTGATTTTGCCAAATTTGACTTCTTGGGCACTGGCAAAATGCAACGGTAGTATCAGTCCTAAAAGGAGGATTCTATTCATCATGGTGTTGTGGTTTTTTTAGTATAATCTTTGAGTTATCGAATCTAGCAACTGCACGTCTGAATTTTCTATAGGCCCCATATTCTTCTGGAGGATAGGTTCCCTTGTTAATCTGGAGTCTTCTTCGCATGGTAAGGCGAGATTCTTTGTTAGAGAATGAAACGTTGTAACTCCCAAATTTTGCTTTTAATGATCTGTCTACCGGCATGGCATCGATTACGAATCCTTCAGGAAGTTGAATTTCAAATACATCTTCGTCTACATAGCCTCTTTGTATCTCAAGTGGAAACTTTCGTTCACGGTATCGTTTGGGTACAAATTGGCTGTTGTTAAAGGCATTTACAACGAAAATCATTTTGTTATCGGACAATGATGCATATTTTGATGCCGCTAGCTTAATTTCCTCTTCAAAAACAATTTGGTTTTTATCATTTTTAAAACTGTATTTCCTTATTTCAACATTATTGACATTGTTCCAATAGTCTTTGTAATACTCCTCTACATCTTTCTTTGGTAGTGTTTCCAGCAGGTAATGCCTATCATATCGTATGCCTTTGGATGTTACATGAACATTACCCAACAGTCCACCCTCTTCCGTAATGGCGTAGTTGACTTTCATCTTTTTTAGGTTGTCACCGTTGCTATACCCAACTGTTCTTATCAATTCACCACCCTCTGGCTTAATCACCAAAACTTTTCGGTCATCGGTAAAATCACCTATAAACCCGAACGGAGTGGTTTGTGAAGTACAATCAATCCAATAAAATTTCTCGTTGTAGGGTATGGCCAATATTACATGGTTGCCGGCGGCCAAATTGGCAAAGTCATCTTCAAAATCGAACTTGTCCTGCCCTGCCTCAACATGCACATAATATGACTCAACACCAACAGCTTTCAACAACGCTTGGGTATAATTGCTCAGCCCTTTACAATCACCGTATTTAAGATTGTTCACCTCTATGGCGCTGGTCGGCTTTAACCCTCCTATGCCGACCTGCACACTGATATAACGAGTGTTTTCTTGCACATAACGATAGATAATCTTGGCTTTTTCAAGGTCGTCTCTAACCCCTTCAACCAATTTTTGCGCCATTTGTACAGTCTCCGGGTCAAGTTCATCTTGATTTTTGAGAATATTATGGCGCATCCAATCCCCGGCATCTTTCCAGCTATCGATACTCCCGTCAAAACCTTCATAATGAAAATTGACGGGCCTCACTTTAATGCAAGGCACCATTTTCTTTAGTGCCGGACTGAGTTCTTCATTTTTGATCAAAGGGATATTGTACGCTAAATATGAAAGTGAGCTTTCAGTCTCTTCGAATTCATACAGCATATCATCCAGGTTCTTTTCCTTAATGGCCGGTTTAAGTTCTAGGGATGAAAAGGCAATTGTAAATTCGCTTCGTTCGGTACTCACCAAATAATCATCAATGAAGTACCATGAAGGAATAATACCCGTATTATCGGTGACCAGATTATAAGAAAATTCAATAGTATAAGGATACTCAATCGGCAAATAGCTCATATACAATACCCTTGAGTCAGAGTACAAGGTGCCACTCTCAACAGCGCTTATATCAACAAAATCTTTTTGTCTTATTTTCTCAATTACTTCACCTCCTTGATTATAAATAATTGCCATGGCATTTTTAACTGACATACCCCTGTCATAGTTCACAAATGCCTGCGAGTGTCTATTGCCTTTTTCATTTAAAATTGTTACGACCCTTTTATGGGCCACCCGCATGTTTCTTTTAGAGGCAAGTTCTACATGCATCTTGTTCAAACGAACAACTGCCTCTGCACCTTTAAGGAGTTCTGGGTCAATACGGGAAACACTAAAATCTGGATCTTGTGGGTAAGTGGCCTCTGCTACTAAAAATGCCAGCAGGAGAAGAAGTATGCGCATAAAAAAATAAATATTGGCAGGTTGGTTGTTTGAACGGTGAAAATGTAGGATTTCTTACAATACCATGCAAAAAAATCGACAAAATACCTTATTCTCTGTTTTTGGTGTCTATGATAATAGTGACCGGACCGTCATTCAAAAGCAATACTTTCATATCAGCGCCAAATGCCCCCGTCCCGACATTTTTGCCAAGTTTATTCTCGAATACAGTCACAGATTTTTCATACAACGCAATGGCCACATCAGGCTTTGCCGCCTTTATGTAAGAAGGCCTGTTGCCTTTTTTGGTAGAGGCATACAGGGTAAACTGACTGACCAGTATTGCATCGCCGTTTACGTCTAAAAGTGAACGGTTCATTACACCATTGTCATCATTGAAAATCCGCAGGTTCACGATTTTATTGCAAAGCCATTCGATATCCTCTTCGGTATCGGCTTCTTCAATGCCCAACAGCACCAGCAGTCCGGTTCTCATGCTAGAGATAATCTTATTTTCTACGGTAACACTGGCTTCTGAAACCCTTTGAACCACTGCCCTCATTTATTTGGTCTTGTGTTCATCGATACGATAATTATCTTCTTCGCCGGTTACCATCTGAACATAGCTTCGGTAACGACTCCACGATATCTCGTCATTTTCCAAAGCCTCCTTTACGGCACATTTGGGCTCGTCGAGATGCAGGCAATCGTTGAACTTGCAATTCAGCTTGCGCTTGAAGAACTCGGGAAAATAATCGCCGATTTCTTCTTTTTCCATATCGACTATTCCAAATCCCTTGATGCCGGGGGTATCGATTATTCTGGCATCGAATGAAAGGTCGTACATTTCGGCAAAAGTTGTGGTATGCTGCCCCTGCATGTGTTGTTCTGAAATTTCTGCGGTCTTCAGCTGTAAGCCTGGTTCGAGGGCATTTACGAGGGTTGATTTGCCGACACCTGAATTGCCCGAGAACATAGTGGTCTTACCGATCATCATCTCTTTCAGCTTGTCAATATTCATCCCTGATTTTGCCGAAATCTCAAGGCAGGAGTACCCTATTTTCCTGTATAGATGAACCAAATAACTTACCTCGCCCAACTCATCTTCATTATAAGTGTCCATTTTGTTGAACAACAGCACTACGGGCACATCGTAGGCCTCTGCGGTTGCCAAAAACCTATCGATGAAACTAGTATAGGTAGTGGGGTTGTTCAGGGTAACCATTAAGAAGGCCTGGTCTATATTGGCCGCAATTATGTGCACTTGCTTTGATAGGTTGACCGACTTTCGAATGATGTAATTTTTTCTGTCTTCAATGCGTGAAATAACCCCAACGTTCTCATCGCCCACAGTTTCAAGTTCAAAAACCACTTTATCGCCCACTGCAATGGGATTGGTGCTCTTGATACCCTTGATACGAAACTTGCCCTTTATACGGCACTCGTAAAAATCGCCCGTCTCTGCCTTTACGGTATACCAACTACCCGTCGATTTGTACACAGTTCCTCGCATCAAATACAATGTTCATAACATTTCATACAATAGCAAAGAAACAATTTTCTTTTCTTACAAATTCGCTTTAACATTGGTACATCTTAACAACAAACACAAATCAAGTATGAAAAAAATCATTTTTATCGCACTTTTGGCCTTGGCCGCAACCTTTGACCTAAGTGCGCAACAGTATAAGGTGGTTACCAGTGTGGAGTCTATTGTACCCAACGGACTTGGGCGATCACGAATTGTCAACGCCTTGGAAGACAAGGATTATAGAGAATATACCAGCGTACAGACCGAAGAAGACAACACACGGAACAAATCAAAACGAGGCGAAATCAGGGTCAAGAATTTTGAGGAAACCAAACTTTTGAATTTTTACAATCTGGGTGGTATCCGTTTTCAGAACATTGCAGCCAACGATGCATTGATCACTTCAATGATCAATACCATGATAGCGGACGGTTGGAGCTTGGAGTTTGTGGTAAGCGCCGTCGAAAGTGAAGGTGGTAAAGGCGATGGCCAAGGTATTTTTATTACCAGATATTTTTTTAAAAAATAATTGTTACCATATCCCTGAAATCAAAAGGCCCCGCTACATATGCGGGGCTTTTTACGTAAAATGTCGTTATTATGTTCAATCCACTATTCTGATCCTGCCCCCAACAAAAGTGCTTTTATTCACCTCTTTCGGTTGGCCATAGACGGTTACATCACCCCCGGCCTTCACATCAATGTCAATACGTTCTGAGGCAAACACTTCTGCCTCACCACCTGCCGATATCTTTACTTCTGAATTAGAGGTTTTGAGATTTCGACCATCAAAAACACCACCGGTGTTCAACACAATCGATTGGTTTTTCGCCAAGCCCGATGCCTCGATGACACCCCCTGTAACGGCTTTAATATCGACATCGTCAACATCCATACCAATTTTTATCTGGGCACCTTCTTGGGCGCGAAGTTCAATCCTTTTTTTCTGCTCCAATTCGTTACAGGTGATTTTGGCCCCTTCATTGCCATCAATAACGTTCAAATTGGTATAGTACACCTCGATGAATGTATCTTCTCCCTGAAACTTTTTCTCCAACTGCATGCGCAATTTCAACACCCCATCTTTGTTGACCCATTTGATGTCGTCCACATTACGCCCCTTGATCGATATTCTATTCTCGTCTGATTGAATCAGGTTGACCTCAATCAAATCGAACACCTTGATTTCGTTGAACTCACCTACTTCGGTATCAATGGTGCGCTGTGAAAAAGCTGACAAGGTTGCCAAGGCAATACAAAAGGCAATGATGGTCTTCATAATAGTGTTTTTTAGTTTTTTGAAAGATGAAAGATAAACTGAATTGTTACACTATTTCTTTAACTATTGGCATATTTCTTGATTCACAAAACATAAACAGACCGCCATGAGAAAATATTTGCTGCTCTTTTTGTTCATGCCTGCTCTTGCCTTCGCTCAATTTAAGCCAACAGATTCAGAAATCGGCATCTATTTTGAAGACACTGGCGAACAAATATATGCGAGCGTTCTTGGTGGCCATACGTTTGCAAAAACCCCTCTGGCAATCTTCACTTTCGGTTTGATTGCCCAAGAAAGGATTCCTTTTTTGTTATCGGCCGAAGCTTCCCAAAAGACCGAAAATCCTGTTTTCATTTTTCAAATGGACAGACATCTGGTCGATGATACCACAGTTCAATTTCCTGGAAGAAGTTTCAGGGGTGCAACATCGCCCAAAGAATTCTTGTTACTTGAGTTAAATGCCAAAAGCAACAAGAATAGACGACATATTTTAAAAGAAAAAAATGCATGGGGCACCCGCATCGTTGCAAACAGTATTCCGTTTACCTTTGAGCAAGTTCAAGAAAACGTATTTGTGGTCACCCCACTTCAAAAACTTGAAAAAGGCGAATACTGTTTTGTTCACCAAGATATCTTGAATACTGAATTTTTTTCTGATTTCATGTTTTTTGATTTTTCAGTACGGTAATGAAACCCTTGCAGCTTGACACTAGGCGTTGATGATCTTCTCTTGATGGTTGATGGATTCTTGGTGGATGGCCTTGAACATACGCAAAACGAATTCTTCGCTCAAGCCCCGTTGCTCGCCCTCTAAAATCATGTTGCCCAAGATGCTGTTCCAACGGTTGGTCTGCAGTACGGCCACATTGCGTTTTTTCTTCAATTCACCGATACCATCAGATACTTTCATTCGTTTTCCCAACAGCTCGATGAGCTGGTTGTCAAGCACATCTATTTGGGCCCTCAAATTCGCCAACTGTGCGTTGTATTCGGCCTCTTCATCAGTTTCTTTTCTCATTTTAAGGTCCTTGAACATTTGTTTTAAAACTGAAGGGGTCACTTGCTGGGCCGCATCACTCCATGCATTGTCCGGGTCATGGTGTGTCTCGATCATGAGTCCGTCGAAATTAAGATCTAGGGCGGTCTGCGAAACATCAAATACCATGTCACGCTTACCGGTGATATGGCTCGGATCATTGATCAAAGGCAAATCTGGGAAGCGGGTCTGCAATTCAATGGCCATTTGCCATTCTGGAATATTACGGTATTTGGTCTTCTCATAGGTGGAAAAACCGCGGTGAATAACTCCTAACTTTTTGATGTTGGCCGAATGCAAACGCTCAACTGCCCCAAGCCACAAGGATAAATCAGGATTTACCGGATTTTTTATCAATACCACTTTATCGGTACCTTCCAATGCGTCGGCTATTTCTTGCACGATAAAAGGGCTCACCGTCGAGCGCGCCCCAATCCAAAGCATATCTATGTCATGCTCCAAGGCCAAATCGACATGTGCTCTATTGGCCACCTCTGTAGCCGTTTTAAGACCTGTTTCGGCTTTTACCTTCTGTAGCCATTTTAAGCCTATGGCCCCTACCCCTTCAAAGTTTCCAGGTCTTGTGCGGGGTTTCCATATGCCTGCACGGTAATAGTTTACATCTGAATCTTTAAGCTCATGGGCTATTTTCAGCACCTGCTCCTCGGTTTCGGCACTACACGGGCCCGCAATTACCAATGGATGGGGTAATTGCATATCGTCCAACCATTTCCTCAGATCTTTTGAATTTTCCATTTGTATTGTATGTGTTTCTTAGTTTGTTTCTTTTGTATTGTTTCTCGGCATTGATCTCAGCCCATTCCGTATCAGCTTTTGAACATTCGAACTGACGGCTTGATAAAATTTTCAGAATGTCCCATTTTATATTTGCTATTTCTCATTTCCAACGGGAATTCCTTTTAATATTTCCTTTATCCGGTTTGTATTGTCCATTTCTTGATAGACTTTCTCAAACTCATCGTTTAGCAACAGTTGTTTGAATTCGGTCAGGTTTAGGATATATTCTTCCAAGGTCTCGACCACATTTTCTTTGTTCTGCTCAAAAATGGGCGTCCACATGGCCGGTGAGCTTTTGGCAAGGCGAACCGTGCTCTCAAAGCCACTGCCTGCCATGTCAAAAATATCACGTTCGTTCTTCTCTTTTTCGATTACGGTCTTGCCCAACATAAAAGAGCTTATATGCGACAAATGCGATACGTAGGCAATATGTTTGTCGTGCGCCTCAGGATTCATATAGCGAATGCGCATGCCCAACTGCTGAAACAGTTCAAGAGCCCTTTCTTGCAGTTTAAAGGCTGTTTTTTCCACCTCACAGATAATGTTTGTCTTGCCATCGTACAGGCCTTCCAACGCTGCAGACGGACCCGAAAACTCTGTGCCCGCAATAGGATGGCAGGCCAAAAAGTTTCTTCGCTTCGAATGGTTCTCGACCACCTTGCAGGCCAACGCTTTTGTAGAACCCGCATCGATTACAACACAATCATCGTCGACGGCGTCGAGTATTTTTGGAAGCTCTTGAACCAGTGCATCAACAGGTATGGAAACGATTACCATATCTGCCTTTGACAAATCTTGGTAGGTGGTTGTTCCGTCAATGATTCCAAGTTGTTCGGCCTCATTCAAATGTTCCAGATTCGCATCGATGCCCAAAACCTGTGTTTTAGGCCGCAGCCTTCTGATGTCTTTGGCAAAAGAGCCACCGATCAATCCAATCCCTATGATTACAATATTTTCCATCCCATTAGGTCTCGACTTTGCTTGACCTGACATTTAGTTAAACCTCTTTATTGCTTCCATTATCTTTTCTTCCTTTACACAGAGTGAAAAACGAATATATCCCTCGCCATTTTTGCCAAAAATGGTGCCCGGGGCAATAAAAATGTTCTTGTCGTAAAGAAGATCATCGATATATGCCTCTGAAGACCCCACCCCTTCAGGAAGTTTCGCCCATACAAACATGCCCACTGCATTCGCGTCGTACGAACAGCCCAATTTTTCGATCAACGTAAACAGTAGCTCCCTTCGTTTGGTATAGACTGCATCAAGACTTTCAAACCATTCTTTTCCGCTTTTAAGGGCCGCAATGGCACCTTTCTGTATTCCGTAGAACATTCCTGAGTCCATATTGCTCTTGACCTTTAAAATGGCGCTGATTATATCTGGGCGCCCTAAGACCATGCCCACGCGCCAACCCGCCATGTTAAAGGTTTTGCTCAGTGAGTTCAATTCAATGGCACAGGTTTTGGCCCCTTCAATGGCCAAAATGCTGGTCGGATTTTTTGAGAGGACAAAACTATACGGATTGTCATTTACCAACAGAATATTGTGCCTTTGGGCAAATGCCACCAATTTTTTCAATTGTTCTTCCGAAGCCGTGGCCCCTGTGGGCATATGTGGATAGCTGACCCACATCAATTTTACCCTTGAGAGGTTTTCTTTGGAAAGCGCCTCCAAATCAGGGAACCAACCATTTTCAGACTTCAACCCATACGTCTTGGGCACCGCCTCGACCAATTTGGTCACCGCGGCATAGGTAGGATACCCCGGATCTGGAATCAGCACCTCATCACCCTTGTTCAAAAAGGCCATACTGATATGCATAATGCCCTCTTTGGAGCCCATCAAGGGCAGCACCTCATTTTCAGGGTCTACGCGAACGCCAAACTTTTGCTTATAAAAATCGGCGATTGCCACACGAAGTGCCGGCAAGCCCTGATAGCTTTGGTACTGATGTGCGCCTGTATCCGTAATGGCCTCTTTTAAGGTATCCATTACAATGGGTGAAGGTGCCAAATCCGGGCTACCAATACCCATATTGATGATAGGTCGGCCTTCCGAAATCAATTGCCTGACTTCTCTTAACTTCTTTGAGAAATAGTATTCCTGGACCGTATGTAATCTATCGGCCACTATCATGGTAACAGCGCATTTTTGTATTCACCCAAAACGGTAAAATCTTCCGACATTATTTCCAATAAAGACTTCGCCTTGGCAAAATGATCGTACTGCCCAAAGGTCACATCCACAAAAAAAGCATATTTCCAAGGGGTTTCGATCACTGGCAGCGATTGTATTTTGGTCAAGTTCAGGTTACAATCGCTCATTACGTTCAGAACAGTTGCCAAACTGCCCCGTTTGTGGTCTGTGATAAACCGAAGCGAAGCCTTGTTGATTTCCTCTTTGGGCAACACCTTGTTCTGTTTTTTGATGACAATAAACCGCGTGGCATTATTTTTAATGGTCTGGATCTCTGGCGCGATAATGGTAAGGCCATACAATTCTGCGGCTGCCTTTGGTGCGATCGCCCCAATATGCCTCAGTTGTCCTTCTTGGATTTGTTTGGCCGTTTCTGCAGTATCGACATCCTCTACCAATTTTACATGGGGGTACTGCTTCAAAAAATCCATGCACTGTAGCAATGCCATGGGATGCGACCGTACCTCCTCTAAATCATCAATGGTTTGCCCGTTCAGCACCATTAAATTATGGTGAATGTTCAAATAATGTTCGCCAATAATGTGCAGCTTGTTCTGGCACACCAAATTGTAGTTCGGAATAATGCTGCCGGCAATCGAGTTTTCGATGGCCATTACCCCTTTGTCCGCCGTGCCATTCAGCAAATGGTCGATCATTTTATCAAAAGAAAGGCACTCGACCAATTCAATATTTTGGCCAAAGAATTCTTTGGCCACCTGATGGTGGTTGCTTCCCTTGATTCCCTGTATGGCGATTTTTAAACCCATTTTAAAATTGTTGGGGCCCCGAAACAACACTTCGACAAATTCAGTGTGACAGTTCGAGGTGTTGCATTTTTTTTTAAAAAAGGGCAACAAAAAAGTCCCGATTTTAGGTCGGGACTTCATATGCTTTTATACGTTGCGTATACTAGAACAGTCCCGTACCTCTTCCAAAAAAGAAGTAGAAATAAAAACCGTTCCAGAAATACGTATTTGTCATGTTGCTTGTAATTCTCGGCTAAGATTAGCGTTTCCGTTGAGAAATCAAAGACTTTGGTATGTTTTTTTTGATTCTGGGTCGTTTAGCCCCTATTCTTTAAAGATTTCTTTGTCAAACAATGATTATTTTGTGGATTTAGGATTTTCATTGTTCCAATGCCAATACTTCTACTTGCCCAGTATGACGTATTCGGGCAACGCCGACAAATTGCATCAAATCGTTTTTTTGATTTTGTGTCCAAGGAATTCTGGCTGAACGAGAAAAAACGAGACTGGCCTATTTTTTAGATACTATTTTATCGATGAAAAAAGTATTGATCTAAAATATACAAAACGCCCATAAGCCTTATTTTTGGAATCAAATTCAGTTATATGTCCATCACCGTCAACAACATCACCAAGACCTTCGGTCAGCAAAAAGCATTGAACGAGGTCAGCTTCTCCATTAAAAAAGGGGAAACTGTTGGCTTTCTTGGACCCAACGGGGCCGGCAAGTCGACCATGATGCGCATATTGACCACCTATTACCGAGCCGACGAAGGCTCTGCCGAGGTCAACGGGTTCAATGTGTCAGAAGATGTTGGACAGGTTCAAAAGAGTATCGGGTACCTACCGGAACACAATCCGTTATACCTTGATATGTATGTCAAAGAGTATCTGGGTTTCAATGCCGATGTCTATAAAGTGGCCAAAAGCCGGATAGACGAAATAATTGAATTAACAGGATTAACGCCCGAGGCACACAAAAAGATAGGGCAGCTTTCAAAAGGGTATCGCCAAAGGGTGGGTCTGGCAGCCGCACTGTTGCACGACCCCGAAGTGTTGATCTTGGACGAACCCACCACTGGGCTCGACCCCAACCAACTTATCGAAATCAGAAAATTGATACGTGAGATTGGGAAAGAAAAAACCATTCTACTCTCAACGCACATCATGAAAGAGGTAGAGGCGGTATGCGACAGGGTCATCATTATCAATAAGGGGCAAATCGTGGCCGACAAGAAGTTGAAAGACCTACGCGAAGATTCAGAGCAAATAATTGAAGTGGAGTTCGATTATCGGGTCGAGGAAGTATTGCTGAACAAACTTCCCAACGTGGCCGCTGTTAAAAATACTGCTGGTTTTGTGTACGAAATCACTTTTGACACCTCTAGGGACATGCGCCCCGCCGTTTTCGACTTTGCCCATGACAATAAATTGAAGTGTCTTCAATTAAGTAGGAAGAACAAGAATCTGGAAGCATTGTTCACTGAGTTGACCAACTAAATTGACTTTTCTTCAAATTCAGGGCAATCCAATCGGATTTCACTGTCCATCAACGGTTTTTCGAGCAGGTTGCAATAGTGATTTTCGGTACTCTTTTGATAGAACTTACAGCCGTAGCAGGTGCGCTGTACCGTTAAAATACCCATACGGTTCAGTTGAAAAATCAACTTTGCCAAGATTCTGAAAAGCGCTTCCTTTTCGTTGGTTTTAAGCCCCTCAACCTGCAAGGCCACGGGGTCGTCAAAGTCTTCGGTCTGTTTGACCACCTCATCCCCAAGGCCCGAGAGTAAAATGGTATAAGATCGGTTGTCAGGTGAGGAATAGTCTTTAATGATCATTTTTTTGCTTTCAAGCACCCTGACGGCATCGCTGATGGTAGGTTTGGTGACATTGAACTCTTGTGCCAATAGGCTCACATTGCAGAGCTCGCGCTTGTGGTGTGCCAAAAAAATCAAGATCTGTATCTGAATGGGGCTGAGACCAAAGACCTTTGCCTTGTTCCAAAGCAAGGCCTTATAGGCCTGCGAGATTCGCTCCAAACCCGTACTGATCTTTCTTGAAAGATCATTTTGACGTTGTTCCGAATTATATGCCTTTTTCCCCATAACAAAGTCCCGCTGATGGCGGGACAAAGTAGTTGTCCTAATCAAAACTGAAAATCCTTTTCTTCAATCAACCCTTGAAAAAGCATGAATTATTATAATTTAGGATTCCTTACTTTTATATTCAAAAAAATTAACCTTTTACATCTTCCAGAGAAGCACCATAGTTGATATGAAGTACATTTCCGTTTGGTGCCACTAAAACCGGAACAGATTTAATCTCTATATCTTCAGCTCTTGAAATCTGTGGCCCTGGTCCTTACCTAAATCGACAATATTGACATTTTCTCTGCCCACCAAGTCAATGATGTCGTGTTCTGCACCGACACAAACCGGGCAGCCTGCATGGTAAAAAGTTGCTTTGTTCATTTTTATTACATTTTTAGTTGTTTGCACTATTGTATTGCAAATACAGATAGGATTCCTAATTATAAAAATATAATACTAAGAATATTTGGGTCAAACTCGTGCTAGGCAAGAAATGCCTTATTATTTATGGCTGCATGAATTGCGGAATCAAGCTGATGCTGCACTTTCGGATCCGTACAATTAATCAATAAAGAAACCACCAATCGCTCATCGGGATACACGAAAAAGTTGGTGTAAGCCCCCACACTGCTGCCCACATGGCCTACAAAGGGTCTGACATGGGCGTCTTGGCTTACCTGAAAACCAAGTCCGTAGTAAGTGGGCCTGCCATTTACGATCTGTAGGGCCAAGAGCTCTATATACGTCTCAGGGGCAAGTAGTTTACGCTCTAAAATGGCCTGCCCGAATTGGGCGATGTCATCGCTGGTGGAGAGGTAGCCGCCCCCGGCCAATTTGTAGAAATTGTTGACCTCCACCGCTTTTTTGAAGCCCGTGGCCGTTTTGGTGTAGCTTCGACTTCGCTCAGCTACCGATTTTTTGTCAAATTGATCATTGAGCGGAGTCGAAATGATTTTTTCGGGAAAAGTATTGTTCATTCCCAAAGGGTCAAGGATCTTTTCTTTTACATACCTCTCAAACGGAATACCACTGGCCTCTTGCATGGCCAAAGAGAGCAACACAAAGTCGAAACTGTTGTAGAGATAGCCCTTGCCCGGTTCAAAGACCAAAGGGTCGTTTTTAAAGACCTCGATGCCCCGCTTGATGGAATAGGGTTTGTTCAAGGCAAACTCCTTTCCGCGGTACGCTCTGATTCCGGCAGTGTGCGATGCCAATTGGCGAATCGTGAAATCGTGTTTTTTCTTTGGATAATAGGGTACATATTCATAGAAGGAGGCATCCAAATCGATAAGGCCTTCCTCAACCATCTTTCCCAAAGCAAAACCTGCAATGCACTTTGAAATACTGGCAATCCTAAAAACTGTTTTCTTGGGATCCACGGCGGTCTTGTTTTCCAAATCTGCAAAACCATAGCCTTTTTGAAGCAGGGTTACACCATCCCTTAAAATGGTGACCGCCATACCGGGCACCTTTTTTTCGGCCACAAGATCATGAAAGAGGGCATCTGCCAATTCCAAACCAACTAAGCTCTTTGTCTGATCGGACCTTGAAACGGGATTCCATAATTTTTTGAAAAATGTAAAAAGTGATGCCAAGTATATTGTATTGTCATTTCGAATGTAATGAGAAATCCCTTAGATTCCTCGTCGATTCGATATAATCGAATCTATGTCGAAATGACAAATACATTTTGAATTAATCCCTAAAAATCAAACGGCCATTGAACAGTTCCTCCACCTCGATTTCAGGGGGTCGGTTTATGCTGATCACATTGCCCGTACCACGAATTATGCCCGATAAGCGTTGTTGTGGATTCACAAGCACGTCGTTGGTGCCCCGATGGTTAATTTGTACATTTTCGGCGACCAATCCCTCCCCTTCAATTCTGGTGTCGCCTGCCGCGACCGTTATGTTGAAATCGGTAGTCGTACCCCGCAATTTGAAATAGGCAATGCCATTTACCACAATGGTCACTGTTTCTGAGGCAACTTCCATTTCAAATGATCCATCGGTGGTCTCTGCTTCCGGATTATTGAAACTTTCTGAAACCAACGACAGGCTTGGGTAATTCAGCACCCCGTCACTTGACACCAACAGGCCCGTACTGCTTCGTACCTGCTCGATGTTCGGTGAGGTCACATATACGGTCGAAAGTCCATAATCCCTTATAAAATTACAACTATTGTCATTTCTCAGCACCAATCGGCCATCCTCAACTTCCGCGGATATTTCGTTGAGCAAGAATTCACCAGATTCGATTTCGACTTTTTGCTCGTCGCCCTGCTTGAGCACCAGATTGAGATTTTCAAAGACGGTAATATTTGTAAAGGACGGAACTGCCACCTCAATTCGTTTCAGGTCGCCCGCATTTTGGAAGCAATCAGGGGCGTTTTCTGAGTTGCAGGAAAACAGTAGCAATGTGACCGAAATCCAAAGACTTCGCTTTACCACTGCAAATTCCAAATTCCAAATTCCAAATTCCGAACCGATCAACATTACACTTTTAAACGATAAACCTATAAACGTATTCCAATCCCAAACTCAACGGCCTCTGCTTTGGCGGCATGTGATTTCAATGTGATGGCTCCAAAAACCTTATCACCAAAATAGCGTTTGAGTCCTATTCTGTTGTATGTCCTTCCCTCAAAATCAAAGGGATAGTACACATAATAACCCAACTGGGTGACGATGCTCATTTTGTTGATGAACAGTTCGTGGCCCACAAATAGTCCGACTCTTTTAAAATCGGTATCGGCAGCCACTTCTTCCTCAGGAAAGGAAATACTGCGAAACCGTATCAATTCCTTCAAAAAATTGGAATAGAATAGGTCACCACCGATTTGCAGGGCACTTTTTCGGCCCAAACGCTTGTCGGCATAGGCCGAAAGAATGTAGAAGCCATATCGGCCCGAATTCACCACATCACTTTCGTTTACCCCGCCCCGCAGTACCAGATTATAGCGAATGGGCTCGGTTATTTTTTCCTTTTTTTCAGGTTTCAAATATGCATGCTCCACTCCTCCATCCAAATCGTATGTCAGTCCGAAATTGAGGGCCATGGTATTGGTCGAGGTATTCGGCGCCTTAAAATTGGCGTTTGAATAGTGGACGAGCGAAATACCCGCTTTCAGCCCCAAGCCCGCTACCAAATTTTCTTTGTGATAATTGATCATGGCCATGGTCGTGCTCAGCAGGTGCGTGCCGTAGGCGTTATTTCGAAAATTGGTATTCTTGTCATACGGGTTTGTATTGTAGGCAATGCCCTGGCCAATGCGGAATTGTAAATTACGCTTGAAAAAATAAAAATTGTAGTGGGCATACAGCCCAAAATTCTGCCCCAAGGTCGGGTTGTTCATATTTTGATAGACAAACGAAAAACCGGTGTCGGGATACCCGTATTCAGCTTCCCAATCTTCATGTCCGTAGCGTTTTCGGTTGAAGCCCACAATAATTCCGCCAGGATGTGCCGTGATCAAATGTGAAATATCGGGATTGTGAAGCAAGATACTGCCCTTGAACTGACTAATGTCGAGGGTGTATTTCTTGACTGGCTTTTCCGCTTGGGAAAATCCAAAGAAACAT
Source organism: Flagellimonas lutaonensis (assembly GCF_000963865.1). Lineage (NCBI taxonomy): Bacteria > Pseudomonadati > Bacteroidota > Flavobacteriia > Flavobacteriales > Flavobacteriaceae > Flagellimonas > Flagellimonas lutaonensis. Next base: position 2,195,928 of record NZ_CP011071.1, on the reverse strand, counting down.
CCGACCAGAAAAAAAATGGGGAGCAAGCGCTTCATGGAGTGTAAAGGTACGTTTGAAGTTTGAAATACAAAGTAAGAAGTCTAAAGTACTAATAGGGAATTGTAAATCTTCAGTACTCCCCTCCTGTGGAGGGGTTGGTGGAGGCCCCTAAAACACGGCTTCGGCAATCGCCTTAATATTGTCCGATTTACCCATCGAATAATAGTGCAGTACGGGCACACCTGCTTTTTTCAGCTCTTTTGATTGCTCGATACACCATTCGATACCCACTTGACGCACCTCTTTATTGTTCTTACAGGCCTCTACGGCATCAACGAGGTCTTGCGGAATATCAACCCTGAACACTTGCGGAAGCAGTTGCAAATGCCTTTTTATCGCAATGGGCTTGATACCGGGAATAATGGGCACCTCGATGCCTATTTTACGAGCGGCCTCGACAAAGTCAAAGAACTTTTGATTGTCAAAAAACATTTGGGTGACCACATAATCGGCTCCCAAATCGACCTTTTGTTTCAACCGCTTCAAATCAGAGTTCATCGATGGTGCTTCCATGTGCTTTTCGGGGTAGCCCGCCACCCCTACACAAAAATCGGCGCAGTTGTCGGTTTCAACAACCTCATGCAGATATTCACCACAATTCAGCCTTTGGATCTGTTTTACAAGATCGGATGCATACCTATGCCCCCCTTTGGTGGGTTCAAAATATTTTTCTTCTTTCATGGCATCGCCCCGAAGTGCCATCACGTTATCGATGCCCAAATAATGACAATCGACCAAGAGATACTCCGTCTCTTCCTTGGTGAATCCACCGCAGAGTACATGGGGCACCGTATCTACATCGTACTTGTGTTTGATAGAAGCGCAAATGCCCAACGTACCCGGTCGCATACGGGTCAGCTTTTTATCCAATAGTCCGTCGCGGTCAATATAGATATATTCTTCTCGTGAGGTGGTCACATCGATAAAGGGTGGCTTGAACTCCATCAGCGGGTCAATATTATCATAGAGTTCTTGAATGCTTTTTCCTTTGACGGGCGGTATAATCTCAAAGGAGAACAATGTTTCGTCTTTCGCCTTTTTTATATGTTCAGTTACCTTCATTTTTCTTCCTCGTCATTCCCATGCAAATGGGAATCTGTTTTTTTATGGTTATCTGCTTTCGCAGGAATGACAATCGTTACTCTTCCAAAATATTCGGTGCAAGCCACTTTTTTGCTTTCTCGATAGTAATTCCCTTGCGTTTTGCAAAATCTTCAACTTGGTCCTTTTTAATTTTTCCCAACCCAAAATATTTGGCCTGTGGGTGGGCAAAATAGTAACCACTTACACTGGCCGCTGGCCACATGGCCAAACTGTCGGTCAATTTCACACCGATGTTTTTCTCAACGTCCAATACCTCCCAAATGGTCAACTTCTCTAAATGGTCAGGACAGGCGGGATACCCAGGTGCTGGACGAATGCCCCTGTATTTTTCATCAATCAGCGCCTCATTGTCTAAATTTTCTTTGTCGTCATAGCCCCAGTATTTCGTGCGCACTTCTTTGTGCAGGTACTCGGCAAATGCCTCGGCCAAACGATCGGCCAATGCCTTGATCATGATGGCATTGTAATCATCATGGTTTTTCTCGAATTCCAAAGCCAATTCTTCGGTGCCGAAACCCGCCGAAACACAAAAACAACCAATATAGTCTTGTATTCCCGTTTCTTTTGGGGCAATGAAATCGGCCAAGGCGATATTGGGTACCCCTGCCCGTTTTTTGAGTTGTTGGCGGAGGGTTCTGAATACCATTTCTTGGGTCGCTTCGACTCTGCTCAGCGACCAATCTTTGCTTTTTTTGGGCCCTGAGCGTAACTGAAGGGCGATGTCATCATCATTGATTGAGTTGGCAGGAAACAACCCAAAAACAGCCTTGCCGTGCAACAATTTTCCATCAAGTACCTTTTCAAGTAGTTTTTGTGCATCATCGAACAACTCAGAAGCCTGCACACCCACAACTTGATCCCTTAAAATGGTTGGATACTTCCCATGCAGATCCCAACTACGGAAAAAAGGTGTCCAGTCGATGAAATTGACCAGTTTTTTCAAATCAAAATCCTCCAAGACCTGAACTCCCAATTGATTGGGCTTTTTGATGTCAGATTCTTTGAAATCGATTCGCAATTTATTTTTTCGGGCTTCCGCAAGAGATAGATATTCTTTTTGCTTGGTGCGATTCAAGAATTTCTCACGGAAACTCTCATAATCCAGTTTAATGGATTTTTTGTACTGCCCTGATGTTTCTTTCTGCAACAAATCACCGACCACCGTTACCGCCCGAGAGGCATCGTTCACGTGCACAACTGCTTGGCTGTAAACCGGGTCTATCTTTACTGCGGTATGGGCCTTGCTCGTGGTTGCTCCCCCTATCAACAAAGGAACTTTGAAATTTTGATGCTCCATTTCCTTGGCCAAAAAGACCATCTCATCAAGGGAGGGAGTAATCAACCCGCTCAGGCCAATGATATCAACATTTTCTTCTTTTGCCTTTTTGGTGATTTTTTCAGGCGGCACCATCACTCCCAAATCCACAATCTCATAATTATTGCAGGCCAAAACCACCGAAACAATGTTTTTACCGATGTCGTGCACATCACCCTTGACCGTGGCCATAAGAATTTTTCCTGCTGGTTTACCAGCTGTGGCATCGGCATTGCTCTTTTTTTCCTCTTCGATAAATGGTTCGAGATAGGCCACCGCCTTTTTCATGACCCGTGCAGATTTCACCACTTGTGGCAGAAACATTTTTCCACTGCCAAACAGGTCGCCCACCACATTCATTCCGGTCATCAAATGGCCTTCGATGACCTCCAATGGTTTTGAGGCTTGTTGTCTAGCTTCTTCGACATCTTCTACAATGAATTGATCAATGCCCTTGACCAAGGCACGGGTGATTCGGTCTTGCAGTGGCTCGTTTCTCCATTGCAAATCGACCTTGTTTTCCCTTGCTTTTCCCTGCACCGTTTCCGCAAATTCCAGCAATCGTTCTGTGGCATCATCTCGACGGTTGAGGATTACATCCTCTACATGCTCCAATAAATCTTTCGGAATGTCATCATAGACTTCCAAAAGGGTCGGATTTACAATGCCCATGTTCATCCCCGCCTTGATGGCATGGTACAGAAAAACAGAGTGCATGGCCTCACGCACAGGATTGTTGCCACGGAATGAAAAGGATACATTACTCACACCCCCGCTCACACTGCAATGGGGAAGGTTTTCACGCACCCATTTCGTGCCCTCGATAAAATCCAACGCATTGCGTTTGTGTTCATCCATGCCCGTGGCCACGGGAAAAATATTGAGGTCAAAGATGATATCCTCTGGCGGGAAACCTACATTGTGGACCAATATTCTGTAAGAACGTTCGGCAATTTCAATGCGACGCTCCAAGTTATCTGCCTGCCCAACCTCATCAAAGGCCATGACAATGACGGCTGCGCCATAGCGTTTTATCAATTTTGCCTGTCGGATGAATTCTTCCTCACCTTCCTTTAAACTGATGGAATTCACCACACACTTGCCCTGCACCACCTGCAGCCCTGCCTCAATGATTTCCCATTTGGAAGAATCTATCATGATGGGCACACGGGCAATGTCGGGTTCGGCGACCACCAAATTCAAGAATTTGACCATGGCTTCCTTACCGTCAATGAGGCCATCATCCATATTGATGTCTATAATTTGGGCCCCACCCTCTACCTGATGCCGAGCGACTTCCAATGCTTCATCATACTTCTCTTCTTTAATGAGACGCAAGAACTTTTTGGAACCTGCCACATTGGTTCGCTCCCCCACATTGATGAAATTGCTTTCGGGAGTGATGACCAAAGGTTCAAGGCCGCTTAGTTTCAGATATCTTTTTTCGTTGTTTTCCATAGATGGATTCCTGCTTTTCATTTCGACTTCGCTCAATGACCAACAGGAATGACAAGTTTTCTTGGTTCGTAATCCTTTACCAATTCAGCAATGGCTATAATATGTTCAGGAGTGGTGCCACAACAGCCTCCCACAATATTCACCAACCCTTTTTCCAAATATTCCTTAATCTGATCGGCCATCTGTTCCGGGGTTTCGTCATATTCACCAAAGGCATTCGGTAGGCCCGCATTGGGGTGGGCCGAAGTAAAAAACTCCGATTTGGCTGAAATCACCTCTAAATGGGGAGTCAACTGTTTGGCTCCCAAAGCACAATTGAAACCAATAGACAGCAATGGAATATGCGATATGGAAATTAAAAATGCCTCTGCCGTTTGACCGGACAAAGTTCTTCCAGAAGCATCGGTTATCGTACCGCTTACCATAATGGGAACCTCAATATTCCGCTCGTCTTTGACTTCTTCAATGGCAAAAAGGGCCGCTTTCGCATTCAATGTATCAAAAACAGTCTCGACCAGAAGAATATCAGCACCGCCATCCAACAAGGCCTCAACTTGCTGCTTATAAGCAATACGCAGTTCTTCGAATGAAATGGCACGAAAACCAGGATCATTCACATCAGGCGACATACTGGCGGTCTTGTTGGTCGGGCCTATGCTGCCTGCCACAAAACGGGGCTTGTTGGGTTCTTTTTTGGTGAATTCGTCCGCCACTTCTTTGGCAATACGCGCCGACTCATAGTTGAGTTCATAGACCAGTTCTTCCATACCATAATCAGCCATGGCAATGGTGGTGCCCGAAAAGGTATTGGTCTCGACAATATCAGCACCTGCCTCAAAATATTGGCGGTGTATCTCGGCAATGGCTTCTGGCTGGGTCAGTGATAATAAGTCATTGTTTCCTTTTAGTGAGGAAGGCCAATCTTTAAAGCGTTCACCGCGAAAGTCTTCCTCAGAAAACGCATAGCGTTGCAACATGGTGCCCATAGCGCCATCCAATACCAAGATTCGTTCTTGCAGTATGTCTTTTATTTTTTTCATAACACCCCTAAAGTCCCCTCAAGGGGACAATAATTAGTTTTTAGCATTAGGGATTGAGGTATTGTCGGAGCTACCCCGATAAAATCGGGGAGCGACTACCGAAAGCCCGACCCTGACCGAACCATTTTCAACGGTGAGCGTCAGGGGAATGCCCTAATCAAATTATATCAAGAAAATATGGAGAAAACCTTGTGGATTGTTTTCGTTATCCTTCCCAATGGTCGGTCTTTGCCGCCAAGAGGTCCCAATTTAAATTTGGGACGGGGTAGAATTTAGCACCTTCTCAAAGTTGAGGGTTGCTAAGGCTTCACAGGGTCTATTCCCTCCACCTTTCTTGATAACTTCAGTCTTTACATGAACTCGGCAACAAAGAAAAGGCCTATACCTTTGAAAAACAAAGAAAGTGCCCATTTTTTCAAAAAAACCTCCTTCGCAGGGAAGGAGGTTCGACCAACTCAAAATAATCTAAACAAAACGCTAGACTATACTTTGCACTACTTCTTTTTTGGCTTCCTTTTTTGAACCATCGAAGCCCTCGACACCGCCCACTGTAGTATATTTCATGACAAATCGTTTACCGGGATTGATGATTTGGTAGGCGTATTGGCACATGACGGCCGCCTCGTGGAAGCCCGATAAAATCAGTTTCAACTTGCCCTCGTAGGTGTTCACGTCGCCAATGGCAAACACCCCGGGGATGTTGGTCTGGTAATCTTTGGCATTGTTCACCTTAATGGCGTTTTTCTCAATTTCAAGCCCCCAATTGCCTATGGGACCGAGTTTTGGCGAAAGTCCGAACAGGGGGATGAAATGGTCGGTCTCCACATAGGTCTCGCCCTTTTCGGAATGGTTGTGCTTGATGACCACAGCCTCTAACTGTCCATCGCCATATAATTTCTTGACCTCTGCCTCGGTGAACAAGCGTATTTTACCCAATTTGGCCAGTTCGGAAGCTTTCTCGACCGAATCCAATGCCCCTCGAAACTCGTTTCTTCGGTGTACCAACGATACTTCGGCCGCGACATTGGTAAGGTAGATGGCCCAATCCAGTGCGGAATCACCGCCACCGGCGATGACGACTTTTTTGTTTCGATAGACTTCAGGGTCTTTGACCATGTAGGCCACGCCCTTATCTTCAAAATCGGCGATGTTTTCAATCAACGGTTTTCGGGGTTCGAAAGAACCGAGTCCGCCCGCGATGACCACCACGGAAGCATGGTGCTTGGTGCCTTTGTTCGTAGTCACGATAAAAGAACCGTCATCTTGTTTTTCCAACATTTCGGCACGCTCGCCGAGTGTAAATCCGGGTTCAAAGGGTTTGATCTGCTCCAACAACCGCTCGACCAAATCGCCTGCCAATATCTCTGGATATGCTGGAATGTCATAAATGGGTTTCTTCGGATAAATCTCAGCACACTGCCCACCTGGTTGTGGAAGTGCATCAATCAAATGGCACTTCAGTTTCAACAATCCCGCCTCGAAAACGGTGAACAATCCGGTTGGGCCCGCGCCCACAATCAATATATCAGTTTTTATCATTTTTTTGCTCTTTTTTATGGTTTTTGAACCAGTTTCTTGGTGATTTTGTTCATTTTTTCCACTTTTTCTTCAAAATCGCCCTTTATCGTTTTCCGGTATTTGTTCAAATTCTTGACCATTTGGTCGATATCTTCAGGAATCACTTCCTCAAAAAATTGGCGCAACCGTTTTGCCGTGGTCGGTGATTTTCCGTTGGTGGAAATGGCCACTTTCACATTGCCCTTGGTCACGATACCACCCATATAGAAATCACAGAGCGGCGGGTTATCGGCCACATTGACCAGAATGTACCGCTCACGGCAATCATGGTATACCTGCTTGTTGACCTTCGGTACATTGGTGGCTGCAATCACGATGTGTCTTCCCTTTAAATATTCTGCGTCATAAAAATCATCTACCATGGCCACATTGTATTCACTTGCCAAAGCGATGGTTGCATCACGAAACTTCGGAGCGACCATGGTTACGTTGGCATCTGGACTCGATTTGGTCAAAAAATGGAGTTTTTCCTCGGCCACATATCCCCCACCCACAATCAAAATGTTCAATTGTGCGGTCTTAAGAAATATCGGATACAGATTATTTCGCTCCACTACATCTTTGCTTTTAAACCTGTCAGGTTTCTTATCTTTTCCCTATGCCTGACCACCTCACCAATCACGATGATGGCGGGATTGGACAACTGCTTTTCTTCGACCTCCTTTTCAATGGAAGCAACCGTACCGACCCCTATTTTTTCATTCTCCGTAGAACCTTCTTGAATAATGGCCACGGGGGTTTCTGACTTGCCCTGTTTTTTGAAAAGTGCCATAATCTCCGACAATTTTGACATGCCCATCAAGATGATGACCGTAGCACTCGATTGGGCGGCAAAAGCCACATCTTTTGATAATTTGTGCTCTTTGGTGGTGCCCGTTATCACCCAAAAACTTTCTGAAGCTCCTCTTTTGGTGACGGGAATGTGCTGCAAGGCCGGAACCGATGTCGCTGAAGAAATACCCGGTACCACAGCAACTTCCAATCTGTGCTGGGCTGCGTATTCCATTTCCTCGGCCCCACGGCCAAAGACAAAGGGGTCGCCCCCTTTCAGCCGCACCACATGCAGGCCTTGTGAAGCTCTTTGCACTATCAATTCATTGATCTGTTCTTGTTGGTAGCGGTAACAACCCTTTCGTTTGCCCACGAAAATATGTTCGGCCTGTGGAGCATACATCAACAAATTGGCATCGACCAGTGCATCGTACAGTACCACATTGGCCGATTGCAATGCCTTGATGCCCTTGATGGTCATCAAGTCAACATTACCAGGGCCTGCGCCTACCACTGTAAGAAGCCCCCCTCCTGTCCCCCCAAAGAGGGGATGATTCTTACTCTGGTGTTTTGAATTGTTTATCATGATGTCAGGCTTCCTGTAATTCGAGTTTCCTGTAGGCTTCCAACTGTTGTAAGACCCATTTGGCATCTTCCAAATAGCTTTTGGCAAATGCCTCGTTCGGTGCTTTTTTGTTCAGTTTCAATACCAATTCCTCAAAAGAATTGGTAAACACAATTTTTCCTGTTTCAATAAACAAGCGGTCAAAATCTTTGATGATGCTTGCATGTGTGTTCGTTTTTGTTTTCTCTGCCGTAAGTAGGGCTTTGGCCGAGTTCACCATCGACTGGTACGAGTAATAGATACTTGCCGCCCATTTTTTTTCTTTCAGGGCCTCCTCCGCATTTTCAATCTTTTCTTGGCTCTCAAAGAACAGGGTAGCCACCAAATCGACGATGACCCCTGCGCATTCGCCGACACCGATTTCCTTCTTGTATTTTTCGGTGTTGCCCCAATCGATAAAATCTTCGGGGGTCAGGTTCTCAATCTCAGAAAGGTGCTTTAATAAGTCATAGAAATAGTGTTCGCCTTTTTCAGCGTAGTACTCCTCGAATCGCTTGTTTTCTCCGTTCGCTTCATAATCATCCAAAATCAAGCGCAGTGCCTGTGGCCCACGCTTACTGGGAACTTTTACCACTTTATCGGCAAATCGCCCTTTGCCATTGCCGAAATTGGCACCGCCCAACAAAACCTGTAGCGCAGGGGCGACCAATTTATCCTTGGTGCGAATGCTCATGCCCTGAAAACCGATATGGGCCATGTTGTGCTGCCCGCAGGCATTCATACACCCGCTAATCTTGATGACCACATCGGGATTGTTGATGTACTGCGGATATTCGGCCTTGATGATACGTTCCAACTCAGCGGCGATGCCCGTACTACTGGCAATACCGAGATTACAGGTATCGGTACCTGGGCAGGCCGTAATGTCAAAGGCCTTGTTGTAGCCTGGTTCGGCAAAGCCAAGTTTTTTCAGTTCTTGATAGAAAAAGGGAACCAGTTCTTCTTTTACATAGGGGATTAAAATATTCTGCCTTAGTGACAAACGGATTTCACCAGCTGCATATCTTTCGACCAGTCTGGCCAATTTGCGTGCCTTGTCAGTATAAAAATCGCCCAACAGCACTTTGATGCCGATGGCGACGTAGCCTTTTTGCTTTTGCGGAACGATGTTGGTGGATTTCCATTGCTCAAAGGCTTCACCATCCTCGATTTTAACTTTTGGAACTTCCGCTTCGGTCACCGATATCTTCGGATAGGTTTCAAAATCAATCGGATAGGTTTTGTGGGGAATCGCTTTTTGCTCTTCCTCCAAAAGTTGTTTGAAGCCCTCCAGACCAATATCCTTCAACAAAAACTTCATACGTGCCTTGGCGCGGCTCTTGCGCTCACCGTAACGGTCGAACACACGAATGACACCTTCCATCAGGGGAATGATTTTATCGAAGGGAAGAAATTCGTACAGCGTATCGGCATGTCGCGGCTGTGAGCCAAGTCCACCGCCCAACATGACCTTAAAGCCTCTCACTCCATTTTTAACCTTTGAGATGAAGCCAAGATCGTGCATATATGAAAGGCCTGTGTCAGCATCGGAAGCCGAGAACGAGACCTTGAACTTTCGGCCCATTTCTTGCCCGATGGGATTGCGAAGGAAGTATTCAAAAACGGCCTGTGCGTAGGGCGACACGTCGAAGGGTTCATCAGGATCAATACCCGCCGTTTCGCTGGCCGTTACATTGCGAACGGTGTTACCGCAGGCCTCGCGAAGCGTAACCTCATCTTTTTCAAGTTGTGCCCAAAGCTCTGGGGTTCGTTCCAAATCGACATAATGAATCTGTATATCTTGACGTGTGGTAATGTGCAACCGTCCTGTGGAATACTCATCGGCCACATCTGCAATGCGCAGCAATTGGTTCGAGCTCACTTTACCATACGGAAGCTTGATGCGTATCATCTGCACCCCCTGCTGTCGTTGGCCGTACACGCCTCTTGCCAGACGTAGGCTGCGGAATTTCTCCTCATCGATGTTTCCCTCTTTGAACAGGCGGATTTTCCTCTCCAATTCAATGATGTCTTTCTCAACAACGGGGTTTTCTATTTCTGTTCTAAAGCTTCGCATTATTCCTATTTTTCCTATCTATTTAATAGGTTTATATAAAAAGATTTCGCAAATTTTCATATCCTCAACAAACGTATTATTCTATGAATCCTACGCCAGCCGTGTTATTGGTTCGTGTATCGATCATAATGAACGAACCGTTCGTGCGATGCTCTTTGAAACGATCGTAAAAAATCGGATTGTTCAAACGCAGACGTAATTTGGCAATATCGTTCATCTCCAATGCATCCACATTTTCTTCCACTCCTGAATAATCTGGGTGAATCTTATGCTCTATGGCATCTACCTTGGCCAATACTTTGTTTACCCCATGCTGTACCACGTACTTGCTTCCAGCGGTGAGATTTTCAGCATCCATCCAGGCAACAGTGGCGGTGAGCTGTTTGTCAATTGTCGGCAAATCACCCACCTTGACCAGCATATCGCCACGGCTTACGTTCACTTCATCTTTCAACGTAATGGTCACCGAAGACCGTCTCGGAGCGGTCTGGTATTCCTCATCATAGAAATAAATATTCTTGATTTTCGATCGGGTCATCGAGGGCAACACGACCACCTCATCGCCCACACTGAGCTCACCGCCATAGACCTTACCCGCAAACCCCCGAAAATCATGGAACTCATCCGTCTTGGGACGAATCACATATTGTACGGGAAATCGGGGTGTACCCTCGTTGTAGATATCTTGTAAATCGATTGCTTCCAAATGCTCTAGCAGCGTTTGCCCTGAATACCACGGGGTGTTTTCAGAACGGTTCACCACATTATCACCTTTGAGAGCACTCACAGGGATAAACGTGATTTTCTGCTCTTGATAATCTCGTTTTGCCATCAACTTTTCAAAATCAGCTTTGATGTCGTTGTAGACTTCTTCAGAAAAACCAACAAGGTCCATTTTATTGATTGCAACGACAAAGTCTTTGATACGCAACAGGTTGTTGATGAAAAAATGCCTGTTGGTCTGCTCAATCACTCCCTTGCGCGCATCAATCAGAATAATGGCCGCCTGAGAGGTAGAAGCACCTGTGACCATGTTTCGGGTATATTCGACATGCCCAGGGGTATCGGCAATGATATAGCTCTTGTTCGCCGTGGAAAAATAGATGTGGGCCACATCGATGGTAATCCCCTGCTCTCGCTCAGCCACCAGTCCATCGGTTGCCAACGAAAAATCAAGGTAATCGTACCCTTTCTGTTTGCTGGTCTTCTCAATGGCTTCCAACTTGTCGTCGGTCAATGATTTGGTATCGTACAGTAATCGCCCGATCAAGGTGCTTTTGCCGTCATCTACACTGCCTGCCGTTGCTATTTTTAGTACTTGCATGGCCTCTCCCCCCGCCCTCTCCAAAGGAGAGGGAGCTGAATGTGTACCGTTAATTAAATTATTTTCAATCATATCATTCGTAGTTTTTATTTCCCCTTTGGGGTTTAGGGGCCTAAAAATATCCTTGTTGTTTTCTTTTTTCCATTGCCGCCTCTGAGCGTTTGTCGTCGATACGTGCACCGCGTTCAGAGATCTTTGAACTCCTGATTTCGGCCACTACCTTGTCGATGGTGTCCGCTGTGGACTCTACCGCCGCCGTACAACTCATATCGCCCACGGTTCGAAAGCGTACCGTACGTTCTTCGACTGCTTCATCTTCGGCCCTAAATACCACATCATCTTCGGCAGACCATATCAGACCATCTCGTAAAAATGTTTTTCGCCTATGGGCAAAGTAAATGGAGGGTATTTCAATATTTTCTTTTTGGATGTAGCTCCAAACGTCCAATTCCGTCCAGTTGCTGATAGGAAACACCCGCACATTTTGACCGTGCTCAATTTGCCCGTTCAGCATATCGAACAATTCGGGGCGCTGGTTTTTTTCATCCCACTGGCCAAAATCGTCACGTACCGAAAAGATACGCTCTTTGGCACGGGCCTTTTCCTCATCGCGGCGTGCACCACCGATACAGGCATCGAACTTGAGCTCTTCAATGGCATCTAACAAGGTGGTGGTCTGCAATATGTTTCGGCTTGCATATTTGCCCGTTTCTTCCACTACTTTTCCTTGGTCGATGGAATCCTGCACCTTTCTCACAATCAATTCCACTCCCAATTCCTCTACCAATCGATCACGAAAGGCTATGGTTTCGGGAAAGTTGTGCCCGGTATCGATGTGCAACAACGGAAAAGGAATCTTTGCTGGCCAAAAGGCCTTTTGCGCCAAGCGTACCAATGTAATGGAATCTTTTCCTCCTGAAAACAGCAATACGGGCCTTTCAAACTGGGCAGCGACCTCTCGAATAATGTAAATGGCCTCATGTTCCAACGCATTGGCCCTTGGCTTGTCAAGCCGCTTTTCAGCTTCAATCGTCTTTATTTCTTCCAAAATTGTGTTCAAATCAAAAATTTAAATTTTTGAAAACCCCTCCGTCCTCCTTCGTCGGACACCTCCCCTTAATCAAGGGGAGGAGCTGAGTCTTCGTATCTAATACTCATTCTTATGTATGCAACCCACACTCCCGGTTTTCAAGCACCTTGGTGGGGTCGAAATAATTGTGTTCGTTGGGTAATTCATATTCTTTCAAATAGGCATCCAATTGGGCATCGTTCCAATAGTAAAACGGACTCACTTTCAACACGCCATCTTTGCTCAAACTGAGAATATCCAAAGAATCACGCAGTGCCGTCTGCCCTTTTCTCAGATTCGTGAACCACACATCGGGTTGGTGCGCTGCCATGGCCCGTCTGAACGGTTCCAGCTTTACCTGTTCCGTAAATTCGGCATGCCGTGGGTCATCAATCTGGGGAATGCCCATCACCACATCGCGGTACGCCACTGTCTGTTTCGGTACGTACAATTTGATGTTCAGCCCCAACCTCGAAATCAGCTCTTCTGCATGCTTGTAGGTGTTGGGCGTGTTATAGCCCGTATCACACCAAATGACGGGTATAGTCGGGTCAACGTCAACCACTGCGTGTAAAATGGCCACTTCATACGGACGAAAATTCGTCGTCACCACCGGCCGTTGACCGTGATTGATGGCCCATGAAATGATTTCTTGGGGAGGAATACCCTTGAATTGGGCATTTAGATTTTCTACCTGCTGTGCTGTCAATGCCATGGCTTGAAGTTTTATTTGCCCCAATTGATGTTGTTCCAAATACGTTCATGAAAAAAGTATAGCACCATTTTGGTAACCAACTCTACCGCCCCTATCGAAAAAGCGAGGGTCAGTGTTCCTGTAATAATCCAAGAGATTATGATGGTGTCGAGAGTGCCGATCACCCGCCAGCTGATAGATTTGACAATACTGCGTACGGGTTTTTCAGAGGATTTATCTTGGGAGTATGATGCCTTTTTTTCTTTGTTGGCCAGTACGATTTGGTCTGCTATCATAGTAAAAAATATTGTCCTATCGATTTAGTAGGAAACAAAAATATAATTTCCCCAAATATCAAAACGTAAAATCTTCTTAAAATTTCAATTTACCCTATCGTTTTAATAGATTAATAATAATCGGTGTCAAAAATTTAGGAATTGGTAAGCTTTCGTGAATTAGATCAAAACAATTAAGCAATCAAATCGGCAAGGGTCGTATTGCGATATACGGCCAGGTTGGCATCCCTGACCTGCAACATCAATTTATGTACCGAGCAAGTCTTTTCATCAGGGCAATCATCGCATTTTTCATAGAAATTAAGGCTTACACAGGGCACCATGGCAATAGGTCCCTCTAAAATGCGCATAACGCTGGCCATCGGAATCTCTTGGGGTTCTTTGATAAGGTAGTAACCGCCTCCTTTACCCTTTTTGGAGCCTAAAAAACCGTTTCGGCGCAATATGAGCAAGATGCTTTCCAAAAATTTTTGGGAAATATTCTCGTGCTTCGCGATCTCAGCAATCTGAACAGGCTCCCTATTTTCTTGGGAGGCCAGATAGGTCAAGGCCTTGAGTCCGTATTTCGTCTTCTTTGATAGCATCAATGCGAATATAGTTAAAATAGCAGTGTTTGCCCTAAACCCTATCGACACCATGTTTTGATTTATGGTCGGAACAACACTCTATAGCGGGCGCTCCATTTTGATATTGCTCCGTAGATAAGTGGTATTCGGCTCAAGTGGCACCTCAACAAAACCATACTTCCGGTAGATATGTATGGCGTTTTCAAGAATCGTATTCGAGTATAAAACCAATTTTTTCCAGCCTTGTTCTTTTCCAAAGTCAATACAATGTTGTAGCAATAGCTGACCGACCTTTCTTCCTTGATACGCTTCAGATACCGCCATTTTACCCAACTCATAGACATCATCCGCCATGGGGATCAACGCTACAGTGCCCATAATGGTTTCCCCGTCCAAAGTGAAAAAAATATGCCCTCCCCGATTGATAATGGTTTCCTCACACTTTTCCAAGAGCGCTGCGTCATGGGGCTCTACAACAAAATACTTATCTAGCCACTCAATGTTCAAGCGTGCAAAATCTTTGGCATATTTTGGGTCAAAAGAAACGATTTCTAAATACTGCAGAGAGGCCATGGAATCATACGTTACTATGCATTGTTCAAGGCCTGCTCGATATCGGCAATAATGTCGTCAATATGCTCCAGCCCAGCAGACACCCGAACCATGCCCTCTGAAATGCCCACCGACTTTCGTTCTTCAGGTGTCAGTTTGCTATGTGTGGTCGAAGCAGGATGCGTCACGATGCTTCGCGCATCACCCAAGTTGGCCGAGAGCGACAACAACTGAATGGAGTCGAAGAATTTTCGCCCCGCTTCTAGTCCGCCCTTTATTTCAAAAGCCAACACACAACCACCAGCTTTCATCTGTTTTTTGGCCAGTTCATATTGTGGATGCGATTTTAAAAATGGATATTTCACCCAATTCACCTTTTCATGGCTCTCTAGAAATTCTGCCAACGTTAAAGCGTTCGCACAATGCCTATCGACCCTTACGGCCAAGGTCTCCAAACTCTTTGACAGCACCCAGGCATTGAAAGGCGACAGCGAAGGACCCGTAATGCGTGAAAACCGATATATTTTGTCTATCAAATCAGCTTGGCCCACGGTGATGCCGGCCAGCACACGGCCCTGACCATCCATCAACTTGGTGCCGGAGTGAATGACCAAGTGCGCCCCAAACTTGATGGGTTGTTGCAAATAGGGCGAGGCAAAACAGTTGTCAACCACAAAAATAAGGTTGTGCTCTTTGGCCAGTTTTCCCAAAAATTCGAGATCCAGCACATCGACTCCGGGATTGGTGGGCGACTCGGCATAGAGGATTTTGGTGTTGGGCCGTACAAGTTGTGCCACTTTTTCAACTTCATCCACTCCAAAAAAGGTAGTCTCTATGTTCCATTTTGGAAAAAAATTGGTGTACAATGAGTGGGTCGACCCAAAAACACTTCGAGCAGACAAAATATGGTCGCCGCTCTCGAGCAGTGCGGCAAACGTGGAAAATACCGCAGCCATACCCGAAGAAAAGGCAAAGCCTGCTTCGGCAGCTTCCATCAGGCATACCTTTTCTATGAATTCTGAAGTATTGGGGTTGGAGTACCGCGAATACACGTTCCTATCCTTTTCCTCGGCGAAGGAAGCCCGCATATCCTCAGCATCCTCAAACACATAGCTCGAAGTCAGAAACATAGGTGCCGAATGCTCTAGATATTGGGTGCGCCCTAGTTGGTTGCGTATTGCGTTGGTTTCAAATTTTTTGGTATCCATTGTAAAGATTGCGGTGGCTGAGCGTAGTCGAAGCCACTATTGTTCAACTTCTTTGAAATACTTATAATACTATCATTTTGACATTCTGATAGATTTGGCAGGTCATCAAATTGGCCAGAAATCAAAGCTTCCTTTTTAGATCTAGACCAACCTTGAACCTGTTTTTCACGATAAAAGGCCGTGTCAATTCTATGGTATTCTTCAACATATATTAATCTTACCGGAAGTCGTTTTTTGGTATGATTCGCACCTTTCCCCTCTTGATGCTCCACAATTCTTTTTTCCAAATCTACGGTACTTCCTGTATAGTAGCCCCCATCGGCACATTCCAAAATGTAGAGATACCCTTTCATTTGTTTTTAATTATGAAGTGGCTTCGACTACGCTCAGCCACCAAATTTCGACTGCGCTCAGTATGACAGGCCAGCATCCACCTCCCCTCATCTGAGTGGAGGAGCTTTTAATTCATTATTACAATTTTTCCGCAATCCTCAGAATATCGCCGAACACACCCCTAGCCGTGACGGCTGCCCCTGCCCCTGCTCCCTGAATCACAAGTGGGTGGTCGCCATATGACTCGGTGTAAATCTCGATAATGGAGTCAGAGCCTTTCACCTGCCCAAGCGCATTGGACTTGGGCACAGAAATCAATTTAACCTCCAAAACTCCCTTGTCTTGCCGCAAGTCACCGTGTAAATCCCCTACGTAGCGCAACACATGGTCGGGTTGTTGTGCTTCTTTTTTTCTTCCAAATTCTTCATCTAACCGCGGTAGGCCATTCAAAAAATCTTCCTTTGAAATGGTTGCCATTTGTTTGGGAATCAGATTCTCTATCGCAATGTCAGAAAACTCGTTGCGCAATTCCAATTCCCTTGCCAAGATCAGCAATTTGCGCCCCACATCATTTCCGCTCAAATCTTCACGTGGGTCAGGTTCGGTAAAGCCCTTTTGCATGGCCTCGAGCACGATTTCTGAAAAAGGTCGGTCAACTTCAGAAAACGTATTGAAAATATAGCTCAACGACCCTGAAAAGACCCCTTTGATCCTAGTGATGTTCTCTCCTGACAAGTGCAAAAGTTTGATGGTGTCGATCAACGGAAGCCCAGCACCGACATTGGTCTCATAAAGATATTGTTTTTGAACCTCTGCCAAACATTTTCGAATTTGACTGTAATAGTCGTAATCGAGCGTATTGGCAATCTTGTTCGACGAGACGAGGTCGAAACCGGCCCTTATCAGTTCAAAATAATGGTTTACAAAATCTTCACTTGCCGTATTGTCAATGGCAATCAGATTTTCGAGATGGTTTTCATTGGCATGGGCAATAATATCGAAAACGGTACAACCACCGGCCTGTTCTGATAACTTTTTTCGCCAATCGCCTTTGATTCCTTTTTTATCGAGCAGTCCCCCTTGGGAATTGCAAATGGCAAAAATGTTCAGGTCCAGTCCCTTTCGCTTTTTGATGGTCTCGTGTGATCTCAAGATCTGGTCGATGAGCGTGCCACCGACATTTCCATGCCCGAAAATGGCCAAGTTGATTTTTTTATCCACCCCAAAAATTTGACCGTGCATCACATTCAGGGCCTTGTGCAAATCTGTTTTTCGTACCACCAAACTTACGTTCTTGCCCGTTACAGTATTGTTGAAAAGCAACGGTTCAATATGGTTCTTCACCAGTGAGGCATATGGTCTGTGGAACGAACCCAAATCTTGGCCCACAATGGAGATGACGGCCACATCTTTCACAATTGAAATCGCATTGACATCTTTTGCGGAGTAGTCGGTTTCAAACTCATCGTCCAGTGCCTTTTTGGCCTCAAAGGCCCTATCGGCATCAACCACCAGACCAATGCCGCGTTCAGACGATCCCTGAGAAATGATGCCAACGCTTATATTTCTTCTTCCCAAGGCATTGAAAATACGGGCATCGATCCCCGCCTTGCCCAACAACCCCCTACCCTCAAGGTTTACCAACGACACATTTTCAATAACGGAAAGTGACTTGATGCCCTCTTCTTGGGCCTTGGCACTTATGAGCGTTCCTTTGGAACCCGGGTTGAACGTATTGAGAATTCGAAGGGGAATGTTTTTTTCTATCAATGGGATGATGGTCTTGGCATGTAGCACCTTTGCCCCAAAATTGGCCAGTTCGTTGGCCTCTTCGTACGACAGGTTTTCGATGATCTGTGCCTCGTGCACCAAATCGGGATTTGCCGTAAAAATACCATCAACATGTGTGTAATTCAAAACCTCGTCGGCGTCAAGAAAATTGGCCAATAGTGCCGCGGTATAGTTGCTGCCGTTTCTACCCAAGGTCGTGGTCTCACCCTCGTGGTTCGAGGCAATAAAACCTGTCACTATGGGCACGGTGTCCCTATCAAGCTGGGCGAACCGCTGCAGCACGTTCAGTTTTGAGGTCCCTTCATCCACTTGGGCATTGCCAAACGAACCATCGGTCTTTATCAATTCGCGGGTGTCAATGGCTTCTGCCTTGATGCCCCTCTCGTTGAGCAGGGCCGCCACAAACCTTGAGGAAATAAGTTCACCGTAGGCGAGCAGGGCATCCTTGGTTTTTGGACTATAATCCCCAAGAAGGGATACCCCTTTCAGCTTCTGGGCTACCTGCGCGACCTCGTCTGAAAAATCTATGGTGCCCAAATCGGATTTCTGATAGCGTTCAAAGTTCTTGATGTCTTCTTCAAAGGGAAGGCCCCTGACCGCCTTGTCCAGCATTCTCTCAAGTTCATCTGTGGCATTTTGACGTGCCGAGAGCACTACTGCAATGTTTTCGCCAGCATTTACCTTTTCGGAAATAATATCAAGTACCAGCTCAAGTCCCTTGCCATTGGCCAATGACTTTCCGCCAAATTTCAGAATTTTGAGGCCCCCTGCTTTTTCCTGCTTCGGAAAAACTTCTTTGAGCAGGTTTTCCAGTTGTTTGAACTCCATCAAAAAAGCGTCATGGCCGTGCAACGATTGTACTTCGCCATACGTGACGTTGCTATTGGCCTGTGCCAATCGCTTGTAGGTTTCCTTGTTTTCCTCTGCCGTAAAAAAAAGATCGGAGTTCACCCCTATGATGTGGATCTTTGTATCGCTTTGCTGCAATTTTTTAAAAGCCTCTTCCCCATTTCGGGTCAAATCAATGGTCTTGAGCAACTGATTCATCAGTTTATAAGCCGATAATTGAAAGCGTTCTTGCAACTTTTTACCATGGTGCATCAACCAGCTCTCGACATTGAACACTTGTAGTTCTTCGTTCGTACTCCGCTGAAATCGCTCTTTGAAAGATTCAGGGGTTCGGTAGCAGAGCATGGCATGCATTCTGGCATCGTGTACCGGTTGTCGTGAATTTTTCAAGATCTGCTCTTGGATCTGGCAATTGGCAATAAGCCAATCGGTCGATTTCCAATCTGAGGCCACGGGAACCAAGTGTTCCGTTATTTTGGGGTTCAGAACAGCCATTTCCCAAGCGATTCCCCCGCCCAACGAACCACCGATAATGGCGTAGAGCCTATCAATCTCCAACTTTTTGAGGCCCAGTAAAAATATCTTGGCGATGTCGCCTGCCACGAAATCCTTATAATTATCAATCACAAAACCATCGTGCCCGTTACCGGGGATATTGAACGAGAGCACCGTATATCTTTGGGTGTCAATACACTTGCCGTCCCCTATCAAATCTGACCACCAACCCTTTTCGCCCGCCACGTTCGAATTGCCCGTAAGGGCATGGTTTACCAAAACAATGGGAGCCGAATGCAGGCGCTGGCCAAACAATTGGTAAGACAATTGCAAATCTTGAGTGGCCCCACTTAGGGTATTGAAGTTTTTTATTTGGAGTTTTTGCAGCATTTTTTTGTTGAAGTTTATTATGTCAGTTCCAGCGCAGCTTAGAGCCATATGTACAAGAGGTATCTCGACTGCGCTCGATGTGACAATGAGTATTTAAGCCAAAACCGATTTATCAATCGTGGCAAAGGCCTGTTCCAAATCAGCTTTCAGGTCATCCAAATCTTCCAAACCTACCGACAGGCGAATCAAATCCTTGGTTACCCCTGTCAATTCCTGCGCAGCATCATTCAACTGTTGGTGGGTGGTGCTTGCTGGGTGGATAATCAGTGACTTGGTATCGCCAATGTTCGCCAATAAAGAGAAAATCTTGGTCTCATCGGCAATTTTCTTGGCAGATTCGTAACCCCCTTTTACACCAAAGGTTACCAGCCCACTCTGTCCTTTTGGCAAATAGGCATCGGCCTGTGCCTTGTACTTGCTCGTTGGCAGACCTGGGTAATTTACCCAAGCGACCTCATCTCTCTGTTCCAACCATTTAGCCAAGGCAAGGGCATTCTCGCTGTGTTTTTTCATACGTACTTCCAACGTTTCCAAGCCTTGAATGATTTGGAAGGCGTTGAACGGACTCAAGGCAGCCCCATGGTCGCGCAGGCCCTCGATGCGCACCTTGGCAATAAAGGCCGCCGGGCCAAGTGCTTCGTGATAAACGAGCCCGTGATAACCGGGTGATGGTTCGGTGAACTCCGGAAACTTTCCATTGGCCCAATCAAAGGTGCCCGCATCGATTATGGCCCCGCCCAAAGCGGTACCATTGCCATTGATATACTTGGTCAAGGAATGGATGACGATGTTCGCGCCATGCTCAATAGGGTTCAACAAAGCAGGAGTGGCCACGGTATTGTCAACAATAAAGGGCACTTTGGCTTTTTTCGCTTCCGAAGAAATCGCTTTTAAATCCAGTACGTCGAGTTTTGGATTACCAACGGACTCCACAAAAATGGCCCGGGTATTGTCTTTTACTGCCTTCCCGAAATTGGTTGGGTCTGTTGGATCCACAAAAGTCGTGGTAATGCCCAAGCGCGGCAGGGTAACGTTCAATAGATTGTATGTGCCCCCATAAAGGCTGTTTGAGGCAACAATATGGTCGCCCGCCTTCAACAATACCAATAACGCCGTATTCAGGGCCGCGGTGCCCGAAGCGGTTACCACTGATGCGATGCCACCCTCTAAGGCAGCCAAACGCTGCTCGAGAATGTCATTGGTCGGGTTATTGATCCGTGTGTAGATGTTGCCGAACTCCACCAAAGAAAAAAGGTTGGCCGCATGCTCGGCATTGTTGAACACATAGGCCGTACTCTGGTAAATGGGAACGGCCCTTGTGCCCGCATTGGCCGTTACATCGTGCCCCGCATGCAGGGCGTTGGTAGAAAACTTTTGATCGCTCATTGTTTTTAAATTTTAGATTACAAATGATTTAAAAACACGATGGCCCTTCCGCTTTTGTGAAAAGACACAATCAAAAAAGTTACAAGAAAGAAATATCGAGGTGATTCAATGGTTGCTATCTTTTCCCAAATCTACTTAGGGATAGAATGTAGCACCTTTCCACGTGGAGCGGGAGGTTGCTAAGGCTTCATAGGGTCTATTCCCTCCACCTTTCTTGATAACTATTCAATACGTGTTTGAACTTACTGGAACAAAGTTAACGGAAGAATTTTCGAATATCCTAATCATTTGGCAAAATTTCACAAAATACCTAGTGATTTCATAGGGTAATCACATTCTTTATATATTTCTCAGTCACTTCGTTCATTTCGAAATGACACCAGGGTTCTTTAATTGTCAATCATCATTTCAAACCGATCAAGAGGGAATTCAGGAGAATGTGAGAAATCTACCGCAACACCGAAAACTCAATATTCGAATCGGTAAAAACCGCATGGGTCTGCGTTTTAAAATCATCCTCATCGGCCTTAAAAATGTTCTCGACATAGGTCTGCGGATTTAAATCAATGAGCGGAAACCACGTGCTCTGTACCTGAATCTGAAGTTTATGGCCTTTTTTGATGGTATGGAAAACATCTTGCAGCTTAATGGTAACATTTGTCTTCTGGTTGGGAACAAACGGTTCTGGATTTGAGAAACTATTGCGGAAGCGCCCACGCATTACCTCACTGCGTACCATCATGTGGTAGTTGCTCATTTTCAGATGATCTTGCATTTCTTCGTTGGTCTCGGCATCATGGGGGTGCACATCGATGACCTTTACGATCCAGTCGGCGGCAGTACCCGTAGTGGCGACGTTTAAACGGGCAAATATATCACCGGCCAGGGTAAGGTCTTCTTCGAGCGGGTCGGTCTCAAACACCAACACGTCTGAACGGCGTGCGGCAAAGCGTTGGTCGTCGGTCATATATTTTCGCGGGGTGAAAACTGATTTGATGTCTTCTGAATACGGTACCGGTTTGGTCACATCGCTAATAAACTTGACCCCAACAACATCCTTGCGATCATCGGTCAGTTCTTGATCAGGAGATAAGTACATGGTTTTTTTGACCACTCCTGCGGGCGGCCATGTATCGTATTGTTTCCATTCCTTTTTTCCGGTGTCGAACACATACGCCTCAGGTAGGCCCGTATTGCCACTGCCTTCGCCCTTCAAAAAATGGTTAAAGAACTTGGTCTCTATCGCTTCTTGATAAAACTCCGAAATACTGTCTCCGAAATAATAGTTTCCTACGGTGGTTCTACCATTTCTACGGGCCCAACCACCATGGTCCCACGGCCCAAATACTATGGTATTGTAAGCACCTTCATTGTGCTTTTCAATGTTCTTGTAGGTTTCCAACGGGCCGTACAGGTCTTCGGCATCAAACCATCCGCCCACGATCATGGTGGCTACATGGGGTTTTGTTTTATCGAGATGTTGGATCAATCCGCGACGTTGCCATAATTCATCGTAGTTGGGGTGTTCTTTGAGTTCGTTCCAGAAGAAATCATCGGTCATTTCGTCCGGAGAGATAGAAGTCATGTCCTTGATATCGTATTCAAAAAAATGATTGAGGTTCTTCAACGGACCCGCATCCAAAAAAAACTGGTACTGGTCTTCGGTACCGATATCGGGCAAGGTATACCAGGCTGTGTCAATAGGCTGGTCACCATTGGGCCGTGGGGTGCCAAATACCGAGGTGGCCCTGAAATAACTCAACAGATAGGCCCCGTTGTGGTGAAAATCATCAAAAAAGAAATCACCGATGCACGCCTGCGGTGAAGATGCCTTTAAGGCGGGATGTGGGTCTATGGTGGCATAGGTGGCATAAAAGCCGGGGTATGAAATGCCCCAAACACCTACCCGGCCATTATTGTTCTCTACATTGTTTACAAGCCATTCGATGGTATCGTACGTATCGGTGCTTTCATCAACTTGGTCGTTCGACGTCTTGTTTGGAATGTAGGCCCTCATATTCTCATAATGCCCCTCGCTCAACCAACGCCCACGAACATCTTGGTAGACGATTATATTGCCCTCTTTCATCAGATGGATGTTAGGCCCAATCTTTTTCTTAAACTTCCCTTCGCCATAAGGCCTAGAGCTGTAGGGCGTTCGTTGCATCAATATGGGGTATTCTTTGGAAGTATCCTTGGGGGAATAAATAGTCGTATGCAATTTCACCCCATCGCGCATTTCAATATCCACCTCTTGCTTATTATAGTGAAGTTCAACATAGTTCTCTTCAACGAGCGTTGCTGTTTTGGTGGTTTTTTTACAGGAGGAAATAATTGTCAATGTCGCAAAAGACACCACAAGCAGTTGAAAGCGTAATTTCATTTCGATAGGTTTTGGTACGAGTCTAAAACTACAAAAGAAATCTGAAGTGAAAGTTATATGAAAGTAATACTGATGTCACATCGAGCACGGTTGTGATGTCCTAAAAAGGTTTATCCTAAAATAGTTTTCGACTGCGCTAAAACTGACAGTTTTAAATCAAATAACAACTATAATCCAAAAGCTTCCTTGACCTTCTCGACGCTATCCAACTTCTCCCAAGTGAAGAGCTCAACCTCTTTTTCAACACGGCCGTTATAGGGCGATTCAAAAACCTTGGTCACAGTTCGCGGCTCTTTACCCATATGGCCATAGGCTGCGGTTTCAAGATAGATGGGATTTCGGAGTTTCAAGCGCTCTTCAATGGCAAACGGACGCATGTCGAACAACTCCATCACCTTTTCGGCAATTTCACCATCTGATAGCGCCACTTTTGAGGTACCAAACGTGTCCACAAAAATCGAGGTAGGTTCCACTACCCCTATCGCATAGCTGACCTGCACCATTATCTCATCGGCCACCCCGGCTGCCACTAAATTTTTGGCTGCATGGCGTGCCGCATAGGCGGCACTGCGATCTACTTTACTAGGATCTTTTCCACTGAAGGCCCCGCCCCCATGGGCACCCTTGCCACCATAGGTGTCGATAATGATTTTTCTTCCCGTAAGGCCTGTATCACCATGGGGGCCACCGATCACAAATTTTCCTGTGGGGTTAATGTGGTACTTGATATCATTATTGAAAAGCTCTTGTACATATTCAGGTAGTTGCGCTTTTACCTTCGGTATCAAAATTTTGATGATATCATTCTTGATGCGCTCCAACATCTTCTCATCACTATCAAATTCATCGTGCTGGGTAGAGACCACGATGGTGTCGATGCGCTGCGGCACGTTCTTATCAGAGTATTCGATGGTCACCTGTGCCTTGGCATCAGGTCGCAGATAGGGCATTTCAGAACCCTCTTTTCGTAAATCTGACAAAACCTGCAAGATCTTGTGCGAAATATCCAATGCCAAGGGCATATAATTTTCGGTTTCGTTGGTGGCGTACCCGAACATCATGCCCTGGTCGCCGGCACCCTGTTCTTCTTTTGAACCCCGATCAACCCCTTGGTTGATCTCTTGTGATTGCTCATGTATCAATGAAATAACCCCGCACGAATCACCGCTGAACTGGTACTCCCCCTTGGTATATCCAATTTTATTGATGGTCTCTCGGGCGATGTTCTGAACATCTAAATACGTATCGCTCTTCACCTCGCCGGCCAACACCACCTGGCCTGTTGTGACCAAGGTCTCGCAGGCCACCTTGCTTTCAGGGTCAAACGCCAAAAAATTATCTAATAGGGCATCGCTTATTTGGTCGGCCACTTTGTCTGGATGTCCTTCGCTAACAGATTCAGAGGTAAAAAGATAAGGCATGTATCGTTTTTTATTTAGAAGAGATTTGACGTTACAGCCCAAAGAAGTTTACACCACTTTTTAGCATTTTTTAGTTCCTGAAACATGTTCAAGAGAGGGAGGTTGCAATCAGTCAAATCTATCCTCCAATTTGAATGGCAAAAGTACGTATTCATCCAAAAAATCAAAATATTGTTGTGAATTGTTTGTGATGAAAAGCCCCTTGTGCATTTCAACCTAAATTTTTCACCAAACCCGATACAGTTTGTATATTGCATCCTCCCGATTTTTTTAATGGAATTGTAAGGATTTCAAAAAACTAAACACACCATGCACATTGCTGTTGCCGGAAATATTGGAGCAGGAAAAACAACTTTAACCACCTTATTGGCAAAACATTACAAATGGGAAGCCCATTTCGAAGATGTGGTCGACAACCCCTATCTCGATGACTTTTATACCCAAATGGAGCGGTGGAGCTTCAACCTACAGATCTATTTTTTGAATAGCCGTTACCGACAGATTCTCAAAATACGGGAGAGTGGCAAAAATGTGATACAAGACAGAACCATTTATGAAGATGCCCATATTTTTGCGCCCAACCTGCATGCCATGGGCCTGATGACCAACCGAGATTTTGAAAATTACCGCAGCCTGTTCGAGTTGATGGAAAGTTTGGTGCAACCACCAGACCTGTTGATATACTTGCGCAGTTCGATACCAAACCTCGTTAACCAAATCCATAAAAGGGGCCGTGAGTACGAGAACAGTATCTCAATCGACTATTTGAGCCGACTGAACGAACGGTACGAGGCTTGGGTAAACACCTACGAAAAGGGCAAATTACTGATTGTCGATGTCGATGAGGTCAATTTTGTTGACAAGCAAGAAGATCTGGGCGAGGTAATCAACAAAATCGATGCCGAGATACACGGGCTGTTTTGATATCATTGAATGAGATGAAGTGCTTCGGCGTGGGCTATGACCTCTTCAGTATTATTGACCATGAGAAAAGGTACGTCTCGATAATCCCGAAACATCTCTTGTATTCTCTCAACTCTTTTGGTGTCGTTCACACTTCTGAGGTAGATGGCCTTAATTCTGCCAGGAAATCTGTTTGATATATCAAGGTATATATCACCGTCTTTTTCTCCACTGTCACCTATCAACAGAAATGACAACTCGGGATAAGTTTCCAAAATGTTCACTATCTCGAGGTATTTATGGGGATTTCCATTCTTTTTATTTCTCGAGCGAAAACTTGCCATACTGCGGAGTAAGATAGGTCCTTTAGGGAAATTATTGGTCTTCAGAAACAATTCCAGATAGCGGTACATGTTCCATGGGCTGTGGCTCACATAAAATATGGGATTGGCCGCACTGCCCGACTTTCCCCGATGTAGTTTGTGATAGAAAGATGCGGTGCCTTCAAGTGCCGACCTACTTGTTGCCCTCTTGAAAAAGGTATTCATCAAAACCCGCCACTTGAGTGAAGAAACCACGCCAGTGTGCAAAATGGTATCGTCTATATCACTGATAACGCCATATGCCAAAGTTTTTGGAATCAACATCTCTGAGGGAAAGCGATTCTGGTGTAAAACCTCCCTTTTTTTGACTTGTATCGGCAAATGATGTTGTGAGTTGTACCCAACCTTCTTCATTGGCCCATTCTGATAGGCCGTTTACCTGTTCCCGCAACAAAAAATAACCATCGTTGTCGGTAGTGGTTCGCAATGATTGACCGTTCGGAAGTTTTACCACAATCTCCGTATTCTTTACCTCATCTGTTTCAAAGCGCTTCCATGTATTTCGAAGCAAATTGAAAAAACCTTTCTGTTCCAAATCTATTTTTTCGTCTTCCAGGGCCCGACCGCGCAAATGGAGTATTGAGCGTGTACCATAGCTCTGAAAGCCGATAATCTGTAATTTATCTTCAGTAAACCATTTCATCGAATCAAAGATATTGCTTTAAACAGCAGTGCATTGTCTCAAAAACAACTATTGATTCCTCTTTTCAACCCCTATTCCCTCATCCAAACCAACCGCTCGCTCATTATCGATTTTTTTCCGCTGAAATCAATGGTAGTTTCATCATGATTACTAATGTGCTTCTGATAAAGCCAAAAAAACAAAAAAGATGGAACCAAAGAAAAACCCGCAATTTGAAGTAAAACGAAACACCGACCTCTATTTTGTGATAGGCCTGGCCACGGTACTGTTATTGACCTACGTGGTATTGGAGTGGAAAACTTTTTATGAAACCGATATCGACATTGCCAAACACCATGTACCCCAAGAACTTATTGAAGAGGTGCCCATAACCGTGCAAAAGCTGCCCGATCCCCCCAAACCCAAAATTCAGGCGCCACCTGTAATAGAAATCGCACCTGATGATGACGATATTATTGAGTCGGTCATTGAATCGAATGAGCCCGACCAGAACACAGAAATTGTGAATTATACCGATATTGATGTTGCTGAAATTGACGAACCTGAAGAAATTCCCTTTTCAGTGATTGAAGAAGTGCCTGTTTTCCCAGGCTGTGAGAATGAAGAAGATAAGCGGGCCTGTTTTCAAGAGATGATGCAAAAGCATATCAGAAAAAACTTTCGCTACCCCAAGGTGGCACAGGAAATGGGCTTACAAGGTCGTGTCAATATCGTCTTCACCATTCAAAAAGATGGCAGCATCGACAATATCAAAATGCGAGGACCCCATGAGGCATTGGAAGGAGAAGCCGCAAGGATCATTTCAAAACTGCCTAAAATGACCCCTGGCAAGCAACGTGGAACCCCTGTAAAAGTACCGTTTGCGATACCCATTACGTTTAAGTTACAATAACGCTACACATGGATTCCTGTTTACGCGGGAATGACAATAATCAAAAGCCATCCGCCTTAGGCGGATGGCTTTTGATTCATGCAAGAACCGAAGGGTTATTCTATGTCAATGGCATTGTTGTACTCTTCAACAGCCTTTTTGACCTCTTCCTTTGTGGCTCCGGTAAATTCACGTACCTCTTCTTTCTTTTCTCCGTTCTCTTCGTAGACCTGCGTTACCACAGCCTTGAACGAACCGTCTTCGGTATTGCTCATTACCACTTTTACCTTCTTCTCTACTTGTTTGGTCGCTTTCATCCCATCGGTAGCAATGGTTATTTCAGTACCGTTTTCTTTCAACATGCTCACCTCATCTGCTGGTGTTAGGCTTACCAAACTGGGCGCAATGACCAAGGCCACAACAGACATCAACTTCAACAAGATGTTCAACGAGGGGCCCGAGGTATCTTTAAAGGGATCACCGACAGTATCACCCACTACGGCAGCCTTATGGGCATCAGAACCTTTACGGCCCTCGCTTTCGATGGTCTTCTTGGCATTATCCCAAGCACCGCCGGCGTTCGATTGAAAAATCGCCATCAACACCCCGGCTGTGGTAACGCCTGCAAGCAAGCCTCCCAACATATCGGCACCGCCCAAAAAACCTACGGCCACAGGCACTGCAATTGCCAACAAACCGGGCAACACCATCTCTTTGATGGAGGCGGTTGTAGAAATGGCCACACATTTTTCATATTCGGCCACACCATCGGCGGCGTCAAAAATCTTTCTATCTGCTTCCGTTGCCTTTGAAAGGTCTGAATCATACTTGCGCATAATTTCCAAAGCGGCCTTCAATTCGGGAATATCCTTGAACTGACGACGAACCTCTTCGATCATTGCCATGGCCGCTCGGCCCACGGCATTCATCGAAAGTGCCGAGAATACAAATGGCAGCATGCCTCCTACTAGAAGTCCCGCCATAATTTTGGGCTGCGATACGTCAATCGACTGTACGCCCGCTGTCTTCATAAATGCCGCAAAGAGCGCCAAAGCCGTTAAAGCGGCTGAAGCAATCGCAAAACCTTTACCAATGGCCGCGGTAGTGTTGCCTACGGCATCCAACTTATCGGTACGCTCACGAACCTCGCTCGGCAGCTCGGCCATCTCTGCAATACCTCCGGCGTTATCAGAAATAGGTCCATATGCATCTACGGCCAACTGGATTCCCGTGTTGGCAAGCATACCAACAGCGGCAATGGCAATACCATACAGCCCGGCAAAGTGGTGCGATACCAAAATGGCTATGGCGATCAACACGATTGGAATGGCAGTAGACATCATACCAACACCCAAACCGGCAATAATATTGGTTGCCGATCCGGTTTCTGATTGACGCACAATTGAGTTTACAGGTTTGGTACCAGTGCCAGTGTAATATTCGGTTACCTTACCAACGGCCAAACCAGCTACAAGACCAGCAATAGTTGCCCAGAAAACACCCATCGATGAATATTCTTTACCGCCATCCGTCCATGTTTCGGGCAGCATCATGGTAATCAAAAAATAAGAAGCTATCAGCATTAAAAATGCAGAACCAAATTCGCCAATGTTCAAGGCTGTTTGCGGATTGCCCCCATCCTTGACACGCACAAAAAACGTTCCTATGATCGACATAACGATCCCTGCACCGGCCAATGCCAAGGGCAGATACACGGCTCCCAGACCATCAAAAGCATCCGTAAAGGCAGGATTGGTCGCAAAAATAGCACCCAATACCATGGTACCGATAATGGAACCGACATACGACTCAAAAAGGTCAGCGCCCATACCGGCCACATCACCCACGTTGTCACCTACGTTATCTGCAATGGTTGCAGGGTTCAACGGGTGATCCTCAGGAATGCCCGCTTCTACCTTACCCACAAGATCGGCGCCCACATCAGCGGCCTTAGTATAAATACCGCCACCTACACGGGCGAACAGTGCTATCGAAGAGGCCCCCAGTGAGAAACCTGAAAGTACGTTCAACACTTCGTTGATGCCCCAGCCTTGGCCGCTGTAAATCATGAACAGCCCACTCAAACCGAGCACCCCTAGGCCTACCACGCCAAGTCCCATTACAGAACCGCCGGCAAATGCAACTTCAAGCGCCTTGCCCAACGATGTTCTGGCCGCATTGGTGGTACGTACATTGGCCTTGGTGGCAACCTTCATACCTATGAAACCTGCCAATGCAGAACAAATGGCCCCCACGATGAACGAAATGGCCACCATCCAGTTTGAGCCTTCTTCATTGCTGCCCTTAAATGCCAGCAAAGCGGCCACGGCCACTACGAATACGGCCAATATCTTATATTCTGCCTTAAGAAAAGACATGGCGCCATCAGCGATGTTCTTGGCGATACGTGCCATTTTTTCGTCTCCGACGGCCTGTTTCGAGACCCAGGCGTTCTTTACAAAAACGTACAGTAGTCCCAAAAGACCAAATCCCCATAAATAAGGTACTATTGATTCCATAAATAAAGTTTTAAGGTTTTTAAAGTGCTGGCAAAAGTAGTAAAACCAACCCTATAAAAAAAGCCCTCTTTTAAGTTGGAAAAGGGCTCTAGTAATTGGCTATTATTCTTTAAATCATAAAGGTACGCTTGGTCTTGTGGTCGCTGTTCTCATAGCGCTCCACACATTTGCGATAGATTTCCTTGGCCTTCTCGGCACCGCTCCACCCACCGGTATCAACCTTTTTCTTCTCTAAGTCTTTATATACCTGAAAAAAGTGTTCGATTTCTTTGAGCCTATGGGGGTTCAAATCACTGATATCGTTGTTCTTGCTCCAAATAGGGTCGTTGACCGGCACACAGATTATTTTTTCATCGGGCCCTTTTTCATCAGTCATGTGGAAAACACCAATGGGCTTAACCTCCATTACCACCATAGGAAAGGTAGGTTCTGTACCGAGTACCAGTACATCGAGCGGGTCTTGGTCCAAGGCCAAGGTCTCTGGCACAAACCCATAATCGCCCGGGTACATCATGGATGAGAACAATGTTCGGTCGAATCGTATCTTATGCAGCGTAAAGTCGTATTCATATTTGTTTCGGCTTCCCTTCGGAATTTCGATCAACACATCAAAGGTCACTTCTTCTGTCTTGGTCATTTTTTAAATTTTAAGGTGCTAAAGTACTTTACTTCCATCACTTAGAAATTAAATTAAGGCAATGATATACTTGTGTGACCCAATGTGAAATCAAGGAAGAGGTTTGTCGTAAATTACATAGTCATATATTTGCTCTCTTATGATTTTTAATTGAGCATCTTCAATGTTCACAAACTCGTCAATAAAGACTTCTTTGCTTTTAGGGTAATTAACCTTAACTTCTTGATTGGGGGAAAGCACCTTTGATAAATAAGAAAATATTTCGATGTAGTGTTTTTGAACTTCTTTAGGAAGTGATTTCACCTCTTCTTTTCGAATCACACCAAACTCGTTAAAATCAAATAGAATTTTAGGATGTTTATTGTTTTTCACAACTTTTTCCAAAGTATTTAAGAAGCCCTTAGACTTATCTTCAATTCTAACGTCCTCTTTTGGTCTTAGAGGGTCTTTTTTATTCTTCTTCGCTTTCATAAGGTGCAGTTTCTGGATAAAGTGGACTATCTCCAAATAGTGTTACTTGGCTATTGGGATTTTCTTCGACTTTGTCAGGAATTTCAGGTATGTTGTTCACATCTATCAAATCACCCACAAATTTTTTGATGTGAGGGTCTTCACTGTAAATGCATTCGCAATTACGAGTGATTGCTACGGCAGCAATTTGAAAATCAAATTTCATTCTCTCTCTTGTTATCCCGTTTTCCTCACGATACTTCTTTAGTTCTTCATCGTCTTTTTTTGAGTGCCATATTTTAGCACACTCAATTGCTGCTATTTCATCTACGGGTATTACCCGAAAACGCTTATGTATAACTTCTAAGAAGGCATTGTAGTCACTTGGATCGACTGGGGCTAAAAGTTCTGATATAATCGGCACGGGTATATAAACCAAGATTTTTTCTTCTTCTAAGAAATCCAAAAATCTACCCGCCAATTCTACTTTGTCTTCTTGACCTACTGAATATTGTTTCTTAATGCCCCAAATCAATATGTGTGTGTCAAGGCAAACTATTTTCATACTAATCTTGGTATCTCAAATTGTTTAAATAATCATCGGGAGAAGAAATTTTCTTCCAATATTTGCCTATGACATTTCCAAGTTCTTCAATTGATTTTTTTAAGGGCAAATCCTCTATCAGAACATAGTCTAGTGCTTTAAATTCCTCAATGGCATAGTCATCTATTCTCCACTTGGCAAAACCTTTCAACGCAACTGATTCGTATAGCCTAGTTGCAAGTATTTTTGCCATTTCAGATGGTACGTCAGAATAGACAACTTGATTATCATCTAACTTAACTCTAATTCTCGGTTTAGACCCACCAACCCTTTCAAGAATGCCATATATTGTTGTCTCACCTTTATAGTAAAAGGTTTCGTCTATTTTGATTTCCCAATCAGGGTTTATTTCGACAGATTGAATATTGCTCGATCCGTTCAGCACTGCTTTACAGTTTCTCCTATAAGTAAATTTCCATATTGAATTGAGGCTTTCAACAGTCTTGTAAGGCAAAGTGTTTGTTTTTCTCTCCTTTATGGCTGTATTGATTCTGTCTGCGGCAGCAAGGGTAACCTCTTCATGGGTAGGGCTAAGAAAGTATTCAGCACTGCCCTCTTTGACACTTATAAGACTTACAAAAACAGGGGCATCTTTTAATTCAGGGTTATCTTTGAGTATTGTATGAATTAGAGCCGATTCATAAGAGGATAGAACATCGGCTAATTCATTTGAACTTATTGTGCCAAGACTAATTCCCTGTCCTTCAAATTTTATTTTGAGATTTTGACTTGGCATGATTTACTTGGTTAGGCTTTTGTAAGTCAATCTTTGATTAGCATTTGCCAAACATACATCAAATTTTGAACCATCGGTCATTTTCCTGTTATTGTACCTGAAAGTGTATTCATTGACATATCTTGATAAATGTTTGTCGCTTACATGATGGTAAATACCATCAATCCCTCTTTTCATCAACGACCAAAAATTCTCAATGTTGTTCGTATGGACAGAACCGTCAACATACTGGTTTGCGGAGTGTTTGATAAATGAATGGTCGTAGTTTTCACCTAATTTACGATAACTTTTCCATTCATCGGTATATACCTTTGAGCCTTTTTTGACCTTAGAACCAATAATCGGCAACAATGTATTTGCCTTTGTATCAGCAACGGGAATGGCATAGACCAAGCCGTCACGCTCCAAAATACCGAGTACAGGGGTCTTGACTTTTGGGCTTCTTCCCTGTGTGCCTTTGGTGCGCTTGTTCATGTGTTTGTTCTTTTCTTTTCCACCGACCCAAGTTTCGTCAATCTCTATATCCCTGTCAAAAACTTTCTTTTCAGGTTCAAATGATTCTCTTATCCTTTGTAGCATATACCAACTACTTTTTTGGGTTACTTTGATGTCCTTTGCAAGTTGGTGTGAAGAAATACCTTTTTTGTGTGCCGCTACTAGATAGATTGCGACAAACCACTTTCTTAGACTGATTTTGCTATCCTCGAAGATTGTACCGACACGGACACTAAATTGCTTTCTGCATTTTGAGCATTTCCAGTTCTTTCTGCCAGTTCTTAGGCGATAAGCTTTGTCATTGGCGCAATAAGGGCATTCAACGCCACCGTTCCAACGGACTTTAGCCAAGTACTCAATACATTTTTCCTCTGTACTGAAATAATCCAATAACTCGAAAAGACTATCGAAATCCCTAATATTTTTTGACTTTGCACACATAATAGCTTGCTTATAAACACATACTCAATATACAACATTTTGGATCAAAATGCAAATATTACGACATTTATTTGTATATTTAAGCATGAAATATTACGTGATACTCGAAAACTCGAAAGTCAGGGGCATATTTGGAAGCCTAAAAAGGGCCTGTGACACAATGAAGGGTAAAAAATTCCCTAGTTACTGGACTTTGGTAAGGAAGGATTTTGATAGATTTGATTACGGGAATTACTCCCTTCAGGTTGTCAGAAGTGAAAAAAGAATTTGAAATGGCATTTGTTGAATTTCAAGAAGACTTTAGGGTTGAAACAATCGTAAATGGAGTTAGTGACGAGGTAGGGGATAAACTATATGAATTTCGTATCATTTCCCATAAGCCTTTTGATGAGGTCAAGAAGATTTGCATGGAGCAATTTCAAGTGAGCTTTGAAAAAGGAAATAAGCCTCATTTGTTTTCACCTGAACTAATTGAGTTTAAAAAAACAACTGATTTAGGGTTTGGGATTGGAGAAATGTATCGATATAAGTTTAAGAAACCAAAAAACTCTTAATGTGGGTTACATAAATATATCATTACCTAAATTAATTTAAATTCAATCCTTTAAAGGTTAAAGTGGCAACCTGTCTTTTGGTGAATGACAAAAATTATCTTAAAAACTGAATCCGAACGATCCGGTAACACCGAAGGCCCTTGCGTTCGGATTATCCAAATAATTGCCACGAAAGTTGAAATCGATTCGGAAAATTCTAAAAATATTGCCTACACCCAGCGAATACTCCCAATAAATCCGATCTTCAGGAGCCGCCAAGGGAATATTGGTCGGCGAGCTCAAGGCGATATTTTCATCTGAAAGCGACCCCCATGCGCCCCTTAGCCCCACAATTTCACGTAGGTTCAGCTTTCGCAACCAAGGGATTCGCGAAAATATACGGCCATTGAAATTGTGTTCTAGGTGTACCGTGGCGTAGGTGTCGGTGACGAACTCGTAGAAATCAAGGTTCGGAAAGGTATTGTAAAGGGAAAAGACCGTTTGGTTGCCCGGTATTACGCTCAACAGGCCCAAGGGTACGGGACCGAATGTCTTGCCCACTTCAACCGTGCTCAACAACCGCCCGAAACCGCCTATCTGCCAAGGTTGGGTATATGAAAACTGTAACCGCTCGTATTCAAAATCACTCTCTAAAAATCCGTCCAGTCCTTTGGTGTAGTTCAACACCAATGTACTGTAGTCTTCATTCACATCGCGCCGTTCCACCCCATAACCGATTGTTCGTTTGCCGGGGGTGTAAACGAGGGTGGTGTTGATGTCGAACTGTTTGATTTCAGAGGAAATACCCGTTGGGGAGGTAGGGTCAACATATTCTAAACTGAAGGCTTCTGGCAGGGCAGAGCTTAAGGTTCTAAATGACCCTCCAATCCTAAACCGAAAATTGGGCAGCGGTTCCATCTCAACATTTAGCGTCGAGAGGTTGATATTGCTCAAGCGGTTGTTGGCACCAACTGACACCAACGATGAAGAGGCAATGCTGCGGCCCAACACATCATTGGTCGCGGTAAGGCTGAGGCCCAATTGCTCAATATCCCTGCGGTTACCGCCAGAAATGATCAAACGACTTTTTCTGTCGATCAAAAACTTGGCCGAGAAACCATGCTTGAACTTTTTGTCGTCAAAACCATAGGCCATATACCCCTCTAAGCGCCAGGGATCGTTCTGCCCAAAATAGGTTCTGGCACCACCACGAACCCGAATGCCTTCGGCATCGTTGATTCCAAAAGTGCTGTAAACATCACCAATGTCGATGTTCCACTTGTCGATTTCGATGTAACCCGAACCCAGTACGCTCACTATATTGTAATAGGTATTGAACTTGGGCACCGTTTTCAGGGTATCGAGCAGCTTGAAAATACCTTCTTCATCTTTATTAAGGCTCTCGAGACGGGCGTTTTGCCAAAA
Organism: Flagellimonas lutaonensis; assembly: GCF_000963865.1. Taxonomy (NCBI): domain Bacteria; kingdom Pseudomonadati; phylum Bacteroidota; class Flavobacteriia; order Flavobacteriales; family Flavobacteriaceae; genus Flagellimonas; species Flagellimonas lutaonensis. The sequence continues at coordinate 2,160,545 of NZ_CP011071.1, read as the reverse complement.
AACACTGTCGCGTTCAAAGACACGGGGGTCATACGGATCAGACCCTGACTCATAGAATTTCTTGGGTTTTTCCAAATCAAATTGGTAATTATCATATACGGTGGTGCGCTTGCCGTATACCCCGCGGGATTTTTCCTTTTTTGAAAAAGCAAAATCGCTGAGCATATAATCCCTCTTCAAAAGAAAGACCGAATCGTTGACCACTTCAAAATCCTGTTCAATGTAAATCTCCTTCACCCAATTGATATTTGCGCTTTTGGTGACCTCCAGATTTATTTTTTTGACCGCATAAGTGGTATCGTTCACCCAAAAATCGCCCTTGAACGTCAGCTCATTTTTTCTACGGGGGTAATAGATGATGTGATAGCACCATTTATCGTCTATAAACATGCTGTCTGACATCACATAATTGTAAACGTCAACACCGGTTTTTGAAAGCGGACTGGTAAAACTCTTATCGAAAAACTTTAAGTAGTTATCATAAATGTCATAGTCGGAGTACAAATCTTCGACAAAGGCCGTGATGGCCTGGTTGCCCGAAAAACCAGAACTTTTGTTACCCAGCACGTCTTCTTTTTCGATTCCGTACCGGTTATCGCCATATACTTTTGAAAAAACCTCGTTCAAGAACAGGGGCAGATATGTTTTACCTGTAATACGAGATGTATCGAGGTCTTTGAAAATGAACTCCAGTCCTTTGAAAACTTTGCTCTTTATGAGTGCGCTATCAATGGTGTTCAGGTCAAACTCGACCTTTTCATACTTATCGTACTGGTAGCTTTTAAACTTCCTAAGCCCATTTATACGCTTTTTTGCCCATATCTTTTTGAGGATCTCTACGGCAGGGTTGTTCTTTTTCGATTGTTTGCCCGTGTACACTATTACCTCTTGCAATTGTTCGGCGGCCTCGGAAAGCACAATTTCCAAATCATAGTTGACCTTCTGGGGCAGGGGTATTTCAGTGGTCTCATATCCTATATACGAAACAACCAGCGCATCGTAAGTGGCATCCGATTCAATGTAAAACCGCCCATTGTCGTTAGTAATGGTGCCCTCAGACGAATTTTTGAAAATGACATTGGCAAAAGCAATAGGCGAGCCAGATTCATCGACCACGACACCGCCCGCTTTGGTCTGGGCCAAGCACATTAGAGGGAAAAACATCAGAAGAACAAAGATTCTGGTCATGTTTTGATATGTAGTACCACTAAGAACGTTCGAAAACATCCGTTGGGTGTAAGGTCAGATTGGTTTCAGGGTATCTTCTTATCAAAAACTGTTCCTTTGAAATAAAAGCCTCGCCAACATTGGTCGGCGAGGCTAAGATACCTTACAAATCAATCGTCAGTCTTTATATAACACTTTCTTAACAGCCTTGATCACATCTTTGTAATTGGGCAACCACTCTTCCAACAAAACGGGTGAGTAGGGTGCAGGAGTGTCGGCCGTGTTCAGCTTTACAATGGGTGCATCCAAATAATCAAAAGCTTTGTCCTGTGCATGGTAGATTATCTCAGTGGCAACATTGCCAAAGGGCCAGGCCTCTTCCAAAATCACCATTCGGTTCGTTTTCTTTACCGAGTTCAGAATGGTTTCATGGTCCATTGGCCGCACTGTTCTTAGGTCAATGATCTCACAACTGATGTTCTCTTTCTCAAGCTCATCGGCCGCCTTGTAGGCTTCTTTTATGATTTTTCCGAAAGAAACTATGGTCACATCCGAGCCTTCCCGTTTGATATCAGCCACACCGAGCGGAATGGTATACTCCCCCTCGGGCACCTCGCCCTTATCGCCATACATTTGCTCAGACTCCATAAAAATGACCGGGTCGTTATCACGAATGGCCGATTTCAACAAGCCTTTGGCATCAGCGGGGTTCGAGGGCACCACCACCTTTAGCCCCGGACAGTTGGCATACCAGCTTTCAAATGCTTGTGAGTGGGTCGCGGCCAATTGCCCTGCCGATGCAGTAGGTCCACGAAAAACAATTGGTATATCGAATTGACCACCTGACATTTGACGAATCTTTGCGGCATTGTTTATGATCTGGTCGATGCCCACCAACGAAAAATTAAAGGTCATAAACTCTATTATCGGCCGGTTGCCGTTCATAGCCGACCCTACGCCGACACCGGCAAAACCAAGTTCAGAAATCGGGGTGTCGATCACCCTCTCTGGCCCAAACTCATCCAACATCCCCTTTGAGGCCTTGTAAGCACCGTTGTATTCGGCCACTTCTTCGCCCATAAGATAAATGGATTCATCCCTGCGCATCTCTTCTGACATGGCCTCTGCGATGGCCTCCCTAAACTGTAGTGTTTTCATATACTTTTTTCGGAATGGAGTTTCTTAAAAAATGCAAGCAAAAATAGGAAATTATCTAGGAAAGGGCAGGAAGCATCTTTTAAAAAAAGAACAAATTTTTATTATGCGTGCATAGTAAATTAAGGATTTTATGGCTATATTTGGCTGCAAAAATTATCTTGGGGCGATACCCCTTGGATGAGCAAAAGAAACACACTAAAAATTTCGAAGCAAGCTCCGGAATATTTCAAATATCGATTATCGATTAAATTTTTAGCACTATGAAGATATTGGTCTGCATCAGCAATGTACCCGATACCACCTCAAAAATCAATTTTACCGACGATGACACCAAATTTGACACAACCGGTGTTCAGTTCGTTATCAACCCAAATGATGAGTTTGGCCTTACCAGGGCCATGTGGTTCAAAGAAAAACAAGGTGCAACGGTTCATGTTGCCACTGTTGGCGGTCCCTCGGTAGAGCCGACCATTCGCAAGGCACTCGCCATTGGGGCAGATGAGGCCATCCGTATCAATGCCGAGCCTACAGATGGTTATTTTGTGGCACGTCAGTTGGCCGAGGTGGTCAAAAATAGCGGATATGACCTGATCATCGCCGGACGCGAATCCATTGACTATAACGGTGGCATGGTACCGGGCATTATGGCCAGCCTGCTTGACATGAACTTCGTAAACACCTGTATTGGCCTAGAAATCGTGGGCAACCAAGCCACGGCCATTCGAGAGATTGACGGGGGAAAAGAGACATTACAGGCCTCTTTGCCACTGGTTATTGGGGGCCAAAAAGGGCTCGTTGAAGAAAGTGATCTTCGTATACCCAATATGAGGGGCATTATGATGGCCCGCCAAAAAAAGCTGAACGTGGTCGAACCAGTTGATGCACCTTCTTTGACCATCGACAAGAAGTTTGAAAAACCAGCCCCAAAAGGACCTGTTAAACTGGTAGACCCTGATAATGTGGGCGAGTTGGTAACTCTTTTGCATAACGAAGCTAAAGTCATATAAATTCGAAATATCAAATTCCAAATCCCAAATATTTTTTTATTGGAGCATTGAATTTGGAGCTTAACTAGAAATTAGAAACCATGTCAGTACTCGTATATACAGAATCTTACAACGGAAAGTTCAAAAAGAATGCCTTTGAGGTCGCTTCTTATGCCCATGCGGTAGCGCAAAAAATGGGAAGTTCGGCCACGGCCATCTGTTTCAATGCAGAAGACCCCGCCTCTCTGGGCAATAATGGTGTCACAAAGGTTTTGAACGTTGAAAACGACAATTTAAAGACCTTCAACGCCAAGGCGTATGCCAACAGTATTGCCCAAGCGGCCAAAGCTGAGGGGGCAAAGGTAATCATCATCAGTTCCAGTGCCGATAGCAAATATTTGGGTGGTGTCTTGGCCGCAAAGCTGAATGCTGGCTATGTGCCCAATGTGGTGGCCGCACCCGAAAATACGGCACCTATCGTAGTGAAACGCACCGCTTTCAGCAACAAAGGATTTGCCCATACCGAAATCACCGCCGAAACGGCCATCATTGGGGTGTCGAACAATGCCTTCGGCATTATCGAGATCAAGGCTTCCGCTTCGGTTGAAAGCTTTGCCCCTACACTGGGCGATGCCGATTTTTCGGTCAAATCAATCGAAGTTGACAAAGTGGTAGGCAAGGTCACCATTGCCGATGCAGATATCGTAGTGTCTGGAGGCCGTGGACTAAAAGGGCCCGAAAATTGGGGCATGATAGAAGAATTGGCCGAAGTACTCGGTGCCGCCACCGCCTGCTCTAAACCTGTTTCAGACATGGGATGGAGGCCCCACAGTGAACATGTGGGCCAAACTGGTAAACCTGTTGCAAGCAACCTCTATATTGCCATTGGCATCTCTGGGGCCATTCAACATTTGGCCGGTGTCAACGCCTCAAAAACTAAAGTGGTCATCAACAACGACCCAGAGGCTCCGTTCTTTAAAGCGGCAGATTATGGTATCGTGGGCGATGCATTTGAAGTAGTGCCAAAACTCATCGAAAAATTAAAGGAATTTAAAGCCCAAAACGCTTAATTTTTGTTAATTTGTCCTTTCGAGGGGCTGCTCAGATAGTTGGCAAAGCCGCCTATTTGAGCAGTCTTTTTTGATTTGAGAGGGATATATGAGTTTAGTACGACTACAAATAAAGGGAATATCGTATAGCCAAACCCAAAATGGGGCCTATGCCCTAATTTTGAACGAGGTCGATGGCGACCGAAAGCTACCCATAGTAATCGGTGCTTTTGAAGCGCAATCAATAGCCATTGCACTTGAAAAGGAGATAAAACCACCTAGGCCGTTGACACACGACCTTTTCAAAAATTTTGCAGATCGTTTCGATATAGTGGTCAAGCAGGTCATCATCCACAAACTGGTCGATGGGGTATTCTATTCAAGCATCATTTGCGAGCGTGACAAAATTGAGGAAATCATCGATGCCCGTACAAGCGATGCCATTGCACTGGCCCTACGGTTTGACGCGCCTATTTTTACCTACAAAACGATATTGGACAAAGCTGGAATCTTTCTTAAGTTCTCATCCAAAGAAAAAGAAGAGGAAGAGAGTGATGACAGTATTGTGGTCGACGAAATCTTGCAAGAGGGGGAGACCGTTGAGATCGAATCGACCGGCACCGAAGGTTTTCGAGAAATGACCCTCGAGGAACTCCATAAAGAACTTGATAAGGCCGTAACCAACGAAGACTACGAAAAAGCGGCCAAATTACGCGACGAAATCTCAAAGAGAAAATAACCAAATACCCTATGGGAAAAAGATTGCTAGGTTTTACCGTATTGCTTTTACTGGTTTCCGTTCCACTTTTTTCCCAAGATACAATTCCACAAACCGCCTTAGACCCCATAGTGGATGCCACCACGATAAACGATGTGGCGCCGAAAGACCGAATTGTGCCCAACCAAGGCTTTTCGTTCAGTTCGCTGTGGCGCGGCATGCTCGGTATGTTAGTGCTTATCGCCATTAGCTACCTGTTCAGCTCAAACCGTCGTGCCATCAATTGGCGAACGGTGGGGCTGGGCCTTTCTGCCCAGTTTCTGTTGGCCATCGGCGTGTTGAAGATTCCTTTTATTCGCACCTTCTTCACCATTATGGGCAAAGCCTTCAACAAAGTGTTGACCTTCACCGAAGCGGGCACCAAGTTTTTGTTCAGCTCGTTCACCACCAATGAGATTGAAGAACCTTTGGTCACCTTTGCCATTATGATATTGCCGACCATTATCTTTTTCTCGGCCCTTACATCGGTCTTGTTTTATCTGGGCATAATCCAAAAGGTGGTCAAGGGCTTGGCATGGGCGCTCACCAAGTTGTTGAAGATTTCAGGGGCCGAAAGTCTCAGTGTCGCAGGCAATATTTTTCTGGGCCAGACCGAATCTCCCCTCATGATCAAGGCCTACCTTGAAAAAATGAACAAATCAGAAATTCTGCTTGTCATGATCGGCGGAATGGCCACCGTGGCGGGTGGTGTACTGGCCGCCTACATAGGGTTTTTAGGAGGAACCGATGAGGCCCTACGCCTCGAATTTGCCCGCCACCTATTGGCTGCATCGGTCATGGCAGCACCTGGTGCCGTGGTTATCTCAAAAATACTGCTGCCCCAAACGGAAGCCATTGATGAAAATGTTACCGTCTCCAAACAGAAAATCGGTTCCAATTTGCTCGATGCCATGGCCACGGGCACTACCGAGGGGCTAAAATTGGCAGCTAACGTTGCGGCCATGCTATTGGTCTTTGTGGCCTTTATAGCCATGATCAACTATGGGTTTCTGAAATTGGGCAGTATTGGCAACTTAAATGGATGGATAGCCACCAACACTCCCTATGCCGCCCTATCGTTGGAACTGATATTGGGCTACATTTTTGCGCCCCTTATGTGGCTAATAGGTGTTGCCAAAGAAGACATTACCCTAATGGGGCAATTATTGGGCATCAAATTGGCCGCCAGTGAATTTGTGGGCTACATACAATTGGCCGAACTCAAGAATGTAGACAGCGCCCTGCACTTTAAATACAACAAAAGCATCATCATGGCTACATACATGCTCTGCGGCTTCGCCAATTTTGCTTCTATCGGCATACAGATCGGGGGTATTGGCAGCTTGGCCCCGGGGCAACGGAAAAATCTTTCAAGATTTGGCATGAAAGCCCTTTTGGGCGGTACCATCGCCTCATTGTTGTCTGCTACCATAGCCGGAATGATTTTGGGATAACCCCCCAGCCTCCAAAGGGGGAGCTAAATTTTCGTTGATAATTATTTAATAACTGAAGTATGATCGTGACCTACTTAATAGGTTCATTTTATAATTTAGGGATTTTTAAAAACAAATAAAGTTCCCTCTCCTTTGGAGAGGGCGGAGGGAGAGGCCCATGAAACAATACCACGACTTATTAAGGCATATTCTACAGTACGGAACCCCAAAAAACGACCGTACCGGTACGGGAACAATCAGCGTTTTTGGCTACCAAATGCGCTTTGACCTTCAGAAAGGATTTCCTATGGTCACCACCAAAAAACTGCACTTAAAAAGCATTATCCATGAATTGCTTTGGTTCTTGAACGGCGACACCAATGTTAAATATCTGCAAGAGAACGGGGTACGTATCTGGAACGAATGGGCCGATGAAAATGGTAATCTCGGACCCGTTTACGGGCACCAATGGCGCAACTGGAACAGTGAGGAAATCGACCAGATAACCCAAATTATCGAAACCCTCAAGACCAATCCCGACAGCCGTCGTATGCTGGTCTCGGCATGGAACCCAAGCGTATTGCCCGATACCTCAAAGTCTTTTTCTGAAAATGTAGCCAATGGCAAGGCCGCACTGCCGCCCTGCCATGCCTTTTTTCAGTTCTATGTGGCCGATGACAGGCTAAGCTGCCAGCTCTACCAGCGCAGTGCCGATGTGTTTTTGGGCGTGCCTTTCAACATTGCCAGTTATGCCCTTTTGACCATGATGATGGCGCAGGTCTGCGGCTATCGACCCGGTGAATTTATACACACCTTTGGCGATGCCCACATTTATACCAACCATTTAGAACAGGTAGAACTACAGTTGAGCCGTGACCCACGGCCCCTGCCCACCATGGTGCTGAACCCCGAGGTCAAAAGTATTTTTGATTTCAAATTCGAGGACTTCACTTTGCTCAACTATGACCCGCACCCGCATATAAAGGCAGCCGTAGCTGTATAATCATCACCTATGCGATTGAAGTTTTGTCGATTATTCTTAGGGTTCAACATGCTTTCTTATGGTCAGGATAGCATTGAGTACTTTCCACAAGAACAATTGATGATTGAAAATTGTACAGATGCCGATAATGAAGCTCAATGCCTATATAAACATATGCAAAACAAAATACTATCCTTTTTAGAGGAAAATAAAAAAATCATCACCAAACACTCAAAAGACACCTTGGGTGTAATGGCGAACTTTGAAGTTGATGAAAATCTTCAAATAATTGAGGGAAAAAGCTGGTTTTCTATTAAAAACCGGAAACTTGATAAAAAATTGGGAAACGCAGTTGAACAAATTTTTCTTGATTTGCGTTTCACATCGGTTTCCAACAGAAAAAAGCCACCAATCGTATCAAGGCACATCTTGAATTTCATGTATTTGGTCAACCCAAGGGCAGAAAATGTGTTCACTCCTTTAGAAAGTGACAAAAAATATTCTGGTGGAACCATTGAGGAAATACCAAGATTTCCGGGCTGTGAAGGATTGAATGAACAAGAGGCCAGGAAATGTTTTCAGCAACAAATGCAAAATCATATCAAAAGACATTTTCGCTATCCGAAAGAGGCTGTTGAAAAGAAATTATCGGGCAAGGTTGCCATTATCTTTATCATAAATAAAGATGGGGAAGCTGAAAATATTAGAACTCGCGGGCCACATCCCATACTGGAGAAGGAGGCTGTAAGAATTATCAAACTCTTGCCCAAAATGGTTCCGGGTAAGCAAAATGGTGTGCCAGTCAAGGTGCCTTATTCAATTCCTATTACTTTTCATCTCTAAAGAATTTTTAGTAGGTTTTATTTTAGCAAAAGAAACGTTAACCCTATCGATTGCGTCAATGGGTATCGGACAATTTCTTTATTTTTAAGGAAAACCGTGCTATGATACTTACCGATTCGCTGCTCGATTTCTTCATTGAGACCCGCAAGCAATCTGAAACCATTTGCAAACCCCTAGAGATTGAAGACTATGTGGTACAGCCCATTGTGGATGTGAGCCCCCCGAAATGGCACCTCGGCCATACGACCTGGTTCTTCGAAGAATTTATCTTGAAACCCCATGCCGAGGGCTACAAAATCTTTCATGAAGACTTTTCATTCGTTTTCAACAGTTATTACGAAACAGTGGGCGAACGCGTGGTTCGCGCAAACAGAGGAAACTTGTCACGCCCGTCGGTCGAAAAGGTGTATGAGTACAGAAACTATGTCACAGAAAATATCAAAAAACTCTTTAGCGATGGGCAATCCAAAGAATTGAACGATTTGCTCGAAATTGGCATCCACCACGAAAAACAGCACCAAGAACTGCTCTTGACCGATATCAAGTATATTTTGGGAAACAATCCCTTGCTTCCGAAGTATTCTGACACTTTTGAAGACCATCCGTCAGAAACCCACGAACAGGAATGGATTTCTATGGATGAGGGCATCTACGAAATAGGACATGATTCTGAAGGCTTCTACTACGACAATGAGCTTGGGCGACACAAAGTCTATCTGCAACCCTATCAAATCTCAAACAAACTGGTCACCAATAAGGAATTTTTGAAATTCTTGGATGACGGAGGCTACCAACGCTTCGACCTCTGGCATGCCGAGGGATGGGACTGGGTGAACCAAAACAAAATTGCATGTCCGCTGTACTGGCACCTCATTGATGACGAATGGCATCACTATACCGCAAAAGGCCTGCAAAGAATACCAATGGAAGCCCCTGTGACCCACATTTCGTATTACGAAGCCTTTGCCTATGCCCAGTGGAAAGGGTTGCGGCTGCCCACAGAGTTCGAGTGGGAGGCGGCCCAACAGTTTTTCCCTTGGGGCAAGCGGTGGGAGTGGACAGAAAGTGCCTACCTGCCCTACCCCGGTTATCAAAAGGCCGATGGGGCGCTCGGTGAATACAACGGTAAATTCATGGTAAACCAAAAAGTGTTGCGCGGCGGTTCGGTGGCCACACCAGAAAAGCACACAAGGCACAGCTATCGAAATTTTTTCCATCCGCATTTGCGCTGGCAATTCACAGGATTAAGGTTAGTGAAATAGTTCATAAATTCTACAGATCGATGCACAAGAAGCCAAATCCTAAAGATCAAAAAATTCCGCGGGAGCACCGAATAAATTCAACCAGATACATGGTCCAATGCCAAAGTATGATTTCACTTATAAACCCGACAAAACACCCATGCAAGAAAAAACAGCTATTGTTTTGAACACCCCATTCGCACAAGATGTACGTAAGGGCTTGACCGATTACCCGAAGCATTTGTCATCAAAGTACTTCTATGATGAAGTAGGCGATAAACTGTTTCAAGACATTATGGCAATGCCCGAGTACTACCTCACCGATTGTGAGCTAACTATTTTTAAGACATACAAAGAAGACATTTCTGGGTTTTTTCAAGGGCAGGGCGATGCGTTCAGCATTTTTGAACTGGGAGCCGGAGACGGAAAGAAGACCAAAATATTGTTGAAGGAGTTGATAGTAAAAAATGTTGACTTTGACTATCGCCCGATCGACATAAGCCAAAACGCATTGCAACTGCTCAAGGCATCCATTGAAAGGGAAATTCCCGAGGTTGCTATCAAACCGCTACAGGGCACCTATTTCGATACACTGGCCGATATTGCGCGGCACAATGGCAAACGAAAGGTGATCCTATTCTTGGGGTCAAACATTGGCAACTTGCTGCACCCACAGGCCGTAGAATTTTTGAAGAACATCCGTACTATTTTAAACGAAGAAGATTTGGTCTTCATCGGTTTTGACCAAAAAAAACATCCGCAGAAAATACTGGACGCATACAATGATCAGGCAGGCATCACCGAAGCCTTCAACAAAAATGTGTTGGCACGTATCAACAAAGAGCTGGGTGGAAATTTTGACTTGGACAATTTCTTGCATTGGGAGGTCTATGATCCTGAGACCGGCACTGCCAAAAGCTATTTGGTGGCAAGAAAAGCACAACGTGTCTCTATCAAAACTCTTGACTTAACGGTCGACTTCAAGCAGTGGGAAACCATCCATACCGAAATCTCACAAAAATACGACGACGAAATCATTAAATGGCTGGCCGATAAAGCAGGACTGGAAATCACTGCACACTTCAGCGACCCAAAAGACCATTACAGAGATTACATCTTCAAAAGAAAAACGCCATGAAAGCAATTTGGAACGATAAGATATTGGCCGAAAGCAACAAAACGGTATTAGTGGAGAACAACCACTACTTTCCGCCCGAAAGTATTCAAAAAGAATACTTCAAGCCAAGCAACACCCATACGACCTGCCCGTGGAAAGGGGAAGCTTCTTACTATACCTTGCAGGTAGACAGAGAAGAGAACCGAGATGCAGCATGGTATTACCCAGAGCCCAGTGAGGCCGCAAAAAAAATAAAAGACCATGTGGCCTTTTGGAAAGGGGTCACAGTAGAGGAGTGATTTCTTAACTAAAAGAATTGAATATTCGTTACGTGATAATCGTTCTTTGACCGTCATTCCGAATTTATTTCGGAATCCCATTATACCAATAAATTAATGAGCACCTGAAACAAGTTCAGGTTGACGAAAGTCTGTTTATTAAAAATCCTGACATTAAAAAAAACGGCCCGCTTTGCGGGCCGCTCATTACTACATTTCTTTTAACCGATTACAGTTCAAGAACAGCGTTCTCGGCACCTGCATAGTCATTCCACTGATAACGATCGGCAGCCTCATCGTTCACGTAGTTGCCATCGATCAAATAGCGAAACTCATAAGTTTTCTCAACCGGTAGGTCAAACGTACCTTTGAAAGAACCGTTCTTCAGTTTTTTCAACATGCTGCCTTTGGGGTTCCAATTGTTGAAATCACCGACAACCGCTACTTTTTTTGCCTCCTCTGCAGGTACGGTAAAGGTTACCTTGCATACAGGCTTGCTCTTAAGGTATTGCTTTCTTATAGCCATGATAAAATAATTTTCAAGTTTAAAATTCGGTACAAAGCAATGCATAAAAGCATTAGCAGTCAATAGGTTAGGTTCGATTTGCCAAAAATTTAATAATAGATGGGCGCAGAGGTCGCTTCGGTAAAAAAAAGATATGATTTTGGGCTATTCATCAAACAAAAGCACTTTTTTAACAATCGTTAACAAAACGTTAACAATCGTTAACAATTCTCGCGAGTGCTTCCAGCTCTTGCAAGGTATTGTAAAAATGGAAACTTAGGCGAATACCATTGCCGCGGAGGGCACATACCACATTATGTCTTAGTAAATGATCATAAAGGGCCTTATCACCTTTAAGGTTGAAAATAGTACTGTGCTTTTTTCGTGTAACGACTTCAGTCTCCAATAAACCCATAGCATCAAAAAGATTTGTTGCCTCTGCGGAAAGCCTTTGATTATACCTGCCGATTTTATCCATTCCTATTTCCTCCAAGAATTTTAGGGAGTGGTTAAGGCTTCCGAAGTTCAATGAATCTAAATGCCCTGGCTCAAAATGCTTGGTAAAACGAAAACTGTTCTTTTTTTCGAAATCACCGCCGACCGAACCAAAACCTACCGATTTTGGCATGAACTGTTCCATTATTTCCTCCTTGAAGAGCATGAATCCGTTGCCGTAGCCGGCAACCAGCCATTTGTAACCACTTGCTCCCAAAACATCGATACCGGAAGTTGAAAAGTCAAATGGAAACATGCCACAGAACTGGGTGCCATCGGCCAAAACAATCAGGTCTTTATACTCTTTCTTTAAATCCCTGAGAAAATCAAGGTCGATGAAAACTCCGTTCACCCATTGCACCAGACTGAGAGCAAGAATGTCAATGTTCTTGTTTTTGACCGTTTCGTGGATTTCGGCTTCAAGATGGGTGGTGGTCTGCACATATTCAATATCAAAATCCCGTAACCCAAAGGGCCAGTTTACCGAGGGGTAGTCATTTTCAAGCAATAGCACCTTCGCTTTCTTCGGAAAAGCATCCAGCAACATGTTGAACCCGATACTGAAATTGGGCGTTAGGGCCACATTTTCAGTGCTGCAGCCCAAAAACCTGCCCAGATTTTTTCGTGTTTCTGAAATGATTTTAAGACCCTCAGGAAACAAATCGCTTGCTTTCATCAGCAAATCCAATTCATGTTCTTGCCGCCACTCGAACAACGAGTCGTACAAGGGTCCCGCCGCCGCCGTATTGGCATAGATGGTTTGCTGCACCGCGGGAAATTGCTTTCGTATTTGATCAAATACCACTACTGCAACGTTCGTTTTTCGGTTATCTTTGTCGTTAAAGATAGCCAAAGATGTTTTCCAAAAAGAAGCCTGAAACGGAAATCGATATCGAACAACATGAACTGCTCGAGAATGCACAACAGCGCATCACGCAGAAAAAACGCTTGTTCACACATTTCGTCATTTTTTTGATCGGAAGCGTTTTTTTGGTGCTCATCAACAAAATCTTGAAATACGGCGAGTCGTATGATTGGTTCATCTGGGCCATCACTGTTTGGGCTTTCTTGTTTGTGATACATGCGTTCAACGTATTTGTGACACAAAAATTCATGGGCAAGGAATGGGAGCGCCGCCAGCGCGAGAAATTGGTCGCCAGGCAAAAACAACGTATTGCCGAGCTACAAAAGGAAATCGAGACCGATTTTCCCATCTCCAACGTCAATAAAAAAAAAGAGCCTTGAGAAAATTAACGATAATTGCCGCCGCCGGGGAAAACAATGCCTTGGGCATCGACAACGACCTGCCCTGGCACTTGCCCGACGACTTCAAACGGTTCAAAAAACTGACCTCTGGCCATAAAATTATTATGGGAAGGAAAACCCTTGAAAGTTTTCCGAAACCTTTGCCCAACCGTGAGCACATCGTCATCACTAGCCAAAAAAACTATACACCAAAATTTGAATGTACCGTGGTGCATTCGCTGGAAGAGGCCATCGAATTGACCAAGGGCGATGCACAGGCCTTTATAATCGGTGGGGGAGAAATCTACAGACAGGCCATGGACCATGCCACGCATATCGAGCTTACCCGAATTCATGCCACATTTGAAGCCGACACTTTTTTTCCTGAGATAGATTTGGACGAATGGGCCCTCTTAAAAGAAGCGTACCACCCGAAAGATGACCGGCACAAGTATGATTTCACTTATCTGACCTATCAACGGAAGCGCTAGAAATCGAGGTGGGCAATGGTGACATCGGAGCCCTCCAAAAATCCACGGAGAACATCCAAACCTTTATTCGTATAGAACCGGTGTACAACGCCTCTATTCTGTGTGGCAGCCATTAGGTTTCCTTGGAGCAAAACAGCTTTGGTTTGCCGTGCAACGGCCTCACCCGAATCGATGATCTTGATGTGCGGGGGCAATATTTTTTTTAGGGAAGGAAGCAGATACGGATAGTGGGTACAGCCCAATACCAAACAATCGATTCCCTCGTCGACCATCGGATTTACATAACTGGCCAAGAGTTGTTCCGTTTCTTTAGATAATGTCTTTCCAGCCTCTATCAATTCGACCAACCCTGTACCTTCTTTCTCCAACACCTCTATGCCCGAGGCATGCAGTTTTGCCGTATTGTTGAACAGACTGCTCGCCAAGGTTCCTTTAGTGGCCAATACACCCACTTTTTTGGTTTTGGTCTGCAGAGCGGCAGGTTTAATGGCGGGTTCTATGCCGATAAATGGTACTTTATAGCTTTTGCGCAGATAATCTATGGCATTGGTTGTAGCCGTGTTACAGGCTACCACAATAAGTTTGCATCTATTTTCAAGCAACAGTTCCGTATTGTTTATACAGCGCTGAACAATGGCATCTTTGTCTTTTTCACCATAGGGCGCATGCTTGTTATCGGCTAGATACAGGGTGTGCTCGTTGGGCATCAATTGTACGATTTCTTTCCAAATGGAAGTGCCCCCTACCCCTGAATCAAAAATACCTATCGGTGAATCCATTTTTCCACTAAAAATAAAAACCGCTCTCTTTCAATTGCAAGAGAACGGTCTTATTATCTTTTCAAAACAATTTTAGAAGCCCAGCTCTTGTTTGACCTCGGGCAACAAATCTTTGCCTTTTGCAACGATCAGGCTTAGGCCCGGGCTGGCATCAATAACATAGTCATAGCCTTGTGCGGCGGCCACCTTTTCTATGGCTGCTTTTGCCTTTTCAGATATTGGGGCAAAAAGCTCTGCCTGCTTTTTTTGCATCTCTTGCATGGCCTGTTGTTCGGCTTCTTTGATGCTCTTGTCGAAACCTTGCAATTCTACCGCACGCTTTTGGTTCTCTTCATCGGATAATGAAGCGGCCTCGTTGGAATATTGGGTATATTTATTTTGAAGCTCTTTATATGAGTTTTCGATATCGGCCCTATACGTTTCTTGCAATTTCTTAAGCTCAGCTTGGGCGGCTTTCATTTCGGGCATCTCAGACAACAGCTGTTGAACATTGATGTGTGCCACCTTGCTCTGTGCATTTACAAAACCTGTGGCTACTACAAACAATACCATGGCCACGGCAATCTTCTTTACATTTCTCATGATTCTAAGTTACTATTAATTGAGTTTTACTTTTAGTTTTATTTATTATTGATTCGTTGAATCCTTTTCTTTTTCTTGGTCCTTTTTGCGCTCTTCCAACTTGGCCTTGCGCTTGGCCTCCCGTTCTTCCAATAATTTTTTTCTTCTTTCTTCGTATGCCTTTTTACGCTCTTCCCTCAATCTAAGGGCCTCTGCCCTTTTCTCTTCGGCAGCTTTTTTCTTGGTATCTTTTGCATCGGCCGCTTTCTGCTGGCGTTCTTGAAGGGCCTCACTTATCTCTTGGTCGGCCTCGGCCTCTTCTGCCTGAAACTCCTCGAGCCGGTTCTTCAGCTTCTTGTCTTTGTTCGATTTGCTCACCTTTCTCGTGCGGGCAATTTCTCGAAGCACCAAGTCACTGATATCGTGCCTTTTTTCGGAGTACAACATTACAACATCCGCCGATTTATCGAAAATAAAATCATACCTTTTATTGGCCCCTATTTTCTGAACCTCATTGAAGACCTGGTCTTGAATGGGCTGGATCAGCAATTGCTTTTGCAGCACCAAATCGCCTTGGGGGCCAAACCTATCCTGTTGGTAATCCAACATTTCTTTTTCGAGAATCTGTATCTCTTCTTCACGTTCGGCAATGAGCTCATCTGTCAGCAGCACCTTTTCGGCCATTAAATCTTTCTTCATCTGCTCTATGGTGCTCTGCTTCAACTCAATTTCTTGCTTCCATTTGGCTGCCTTGGCATTCAATTGTTCGCTGGCTTCACGATACTCTTCGACATTTTCTAGAATATACTCCATATCGACATAGCCAATTCGGACACCCCTTTGGGAAAAACCCAAAAAAGAGGTAGAAAGACAAGCCACTAAAAAAAGAACTTTTGTATTCATTTGAATCTCCGCTTTGTACATAGAAAATATCGTGCCAAAATTACGAATTCATTTAAAATGAGCGGTTTACATTATTGGCAATCTGAAATTTTCATATTGGTTAAAATCGTTGACCGATAATGAAGTGAGTCTGCCAACCACTGGGGCCCACAGAGCCCGGATTGGCATCTGTATCGAAGCCGTAGCCGAAATCTATCCCCAGAAGACCAAAAGCTGGCATAAATATTCGCAGCCCCACTCCAGCCGATCTCTTTAACTGAAACGGATTAAAGTCATTAAAATTGTCAAACGAATTACCTGCCTCCAAAAAAGCCAGGCCATAAATAGAGGCCGATGGTTTTAAGGTGAACGGGTAGCGCAGCTCCAAAGAGAACTTATTGTATATGGTACCCCCCTCTCGTTCTTGTCTTCCGGTAATGGGATTGATGCTCAACGGGGTCAACGAATTGTTCTCGTAGCCCCTTAACTGAACAACGTCACGCCCATCGAGGGTGAAATTGCCCAAGCCGTCGCCACCTACAAAAAAGCGCTCAAACGGTACGTCACCAATGTCGTTGTTGTAGTTGCCCAAGAAACCAAATTCGGCATTTGTTCGAAGCACCAACTTATCGACCAATCGGGTAAACCAATCACCACGAAACTTAATTTTATAGTACTCGAGCAACTTAAAGCGTTCTTCCTCTATTTCCTGTAGCTCATTGATCTCTGCCGTTGTCAATGGCGTGCCATCAGAAGCGCTATCGGCAATCTCATCACTACGCTCTTTCAAAGCCTTGAAATCTTTGCTGCTGAACAGCGAGTATGGTGGCGTAAACTTGGCCGTAATGTCAAAGTTGGAGCCGTATAGAGGAAATATTCTGCCCGGGCCCTGTGAACTTCTTGAAATACCAAGGGTATACGTTATGGCATTCGAGGTGCCGTTACCGAAATTGAACAATCCAATGTTGTAATTGTCAAAATCATAGAGCTGGTAACCCAAAGCATGCGATATGGTAAAATAGTCATCGGGCCATTGCACTCTTTTTGCCAACCCAGCAGAAACACCGGTTATGGCAAAACCCCTACTCTTGTCGACCTCAAAACGGTTTCTACTGGATGGGTCAAACTCTGTGGCGAATTGTTGGGTTCTTGAAAACGAAAGGTTGAACCGAACAGGCTTTTTACCGCCCAACCATGGTTCGGCAAAGTTTAGGCTATACACCCGAAAGGTACGGCTGGCCTGCAATCGTAGGGCAAACGTTTGACCATCTCCCATCGGTACCGGCTTGTACGCCTCGCCATTAAAAATGTTCTGCAACGAAAAGTTGTTGAACGATAGCCCCAATGTGCCTATAAAGCCACCGCCGCCATAGCCACCTTGCAGTTCAATTTGGCTGGAGCCTGATTCTACCAGACTGTATTTGATGTCGACCGTACCGGTATTCGGGTTCGGGTTTTCAATGTCTGGCACTATCTGCTCGGCATCAAAAAAGCCCAATTGGCCCAGTTCGCGAACGCTTCGTACAATATTTTCCTTGCTGTACTTCTGACCTGGGCGTGTTCTAAGTTCCCTATAGATGACATGGTCATTGGTCTTATCGTTGCCCACCACCGTTACGTGATCCAAAAAGGTCTCTTTGCCCTCTATGATCCTGATCTCAAAGTCAATGGTGTCGTTCACCGCCGAGACCTCAATAGGATTGATACGTGAAAAAAGGTACCCATTGTTCTGATAAAGGTTGGTAAGATCTTCGGCATCGGGTTTTGAATCGTCTGCGATGCGTTTCTTTAAAAGCACCCCGTTATAGGTGTCCCCCTTTTTGATTCCTAATATTTGGCTCAATTGACGGTCGGTGTACACTGTATTGCCAACAAAATTGATGTCGCCGAAATAATATTTGTCACCTTCTTCGACCTCTATCTTTAGTTTGATGCTCTTCTCATCGACCTTGACAAAGGTATCAGAAATGACCCTGGCATCTCGATAGCCCCTTTCGGCATAGGTATCGACTAGGTTGTCTAAATCTTCCTCGTAATCTTCCTCTATATATTTTGATTTTTTCCAGAAGCGATAGAACTTCTTTTTCTTGGTGTTTTTCAAAGATTTTCGCAACCGCTTGTCCGAAAGTTTTTCGTTGCCCTCAAACTCAATGGAACTGATCTTTACCTTGTCGCCCTTTTTCACACTGATGACCATATTTTGAGTATTGGTGCCCGTAGTATCAGGGGCGGTCACTATGTTCACCTTGGCGTTTAAAAATCCTTGCTTTTTGTACTTGTTCTGTAGGTAGTTTTTGGTGTTGGCTATAAGGCTTTCTGTAATCTTTTTGCCCTTTTTCAGATCTGTATCGTTGATAATATCGTCGATCTTACGTTTTTTGACCCCGTAAATGGTCACATTGGCCAAAGTCGGGCGCTCAAGTATATTGAGTTCAAGAAAAACCTTATCTCCTTCAATTTTCGTGTAGTAGAACGTAACATCGCTGAAAAGCTCCAATCCCCATAGCTTTTTGATGACCGAGCTTATTTCCTCTCCCGGAATGGTGATCTTCTGCCCTACCCTAAGGCCTGTGTAGGTCTTGACCGTTTGTTCATTGTAGCTTTGAAGACCGGTGACCTCCAATCCTCCCAAAATATACTCTTTGCCGCTTTCTAACGAAACCTCTTGGGCTTGAAGAAAGGGTTGGCAAAAAAGTAGTAGAAAAAAGGTTGCTGAGAATCGGTACAGGTGTTTCTTTAGTCCGTCAATTGAGTTGTTCACTGGTTTTTCCAAATCGTCGTTCTCTATTTTGGTAACTTATGATGGCTTGCATCAGATGTTGCTCACTAAAATCGGGCCAAAATACGTCAATAAAATATAATTCTGCATAGGCTATCTGCCAAAGTAAAAAATTGCTTATTCTTCGTTCACCGCTAGTGCGAATAAGCAAGTCTACATCAGGCAAAAAATGCGTGTAAAGATGGTTATTTATAACGGCTTCATCAATATTTTCGGGCGAAATTATGTTATTTTTAACTTTGGCGCCAATCTCTTTTATGGCAGTCTTTATTTCTTCTCGAGAACCATAGCTAAGGGCCAATGTAAGGGTCATTCCCGTGTTCGTCGAGGTTTTTTCGATGACCTCGGTCAATTCTTTTGATACTTTCTTTGGAAGGAAATCCAATCGGCCGATGGCCTTTAATCGAATATTGTTCTTGGTAAGCGTCTTGAGCTCTTTTCTAAGGGAGGCCACCAATAGCCGCATAAGGGTCTCAACCTCAAATTTGGGCCTGTTCCAGTTCTCGGTCGAAAAGGCATAAAGTGTCAGGTATTCTATCTGAAGGCGTGCACAGTGTTCAACGGTCTTTCTTACGGCCTCCACACCGTTCTCATGACCGAACACACGTAGTTTTCCACGTTGTTTTGCCCATCGGCCATTACCATCCATAATAATGGCGATGTGCTTGGGTAGCTTTCCTGGGTCAATGTCGTCAGTTGTCTGCATCTTACTCAAAACAATCTTGGCAGGGCTTGCGACCAAATGTATAGGTCAGGGTTAAACCTGAGAACACATACCAATCATCACTTAAAATGTTGGCGAACCTAAACTGTTCAAAGTTAGAATTTTCAGGATTACTGGCATCCAAGTTATCGGTAAAGGTATAGCGAGCCCCTATCTCTGCTCCTAAAATCAAAAATTGGTTAAGGCGAAGTTTCGCCCCGACCGTCATAGGAATTGCAAAGCTACCATCTTTTTGGCCAATATCCTGCACTTGAAGCGCATCAATATATTTAAAGTCGTATCGAAAGTAGGTGACACCCGTGTAGAGATAGGGTGTAAATGCTGGGCCTAGCTTGTGAAGATTGTACTCTACAAAGTTGAATTCGAGTCCTGCAGAAAATTCCATTATGGTATTGTCCACTGAATACCCCCTCTGCTGCCTTGAGGGTTTGCCCGATTTCGAATCATCCGCAGTAAAAGAGCCATAGATCACACTGCCCCGCCATGCATAGCGCTTGCTCTTGTTCCACTTGAACACACCGCCAAAAGCGGGGCCAGAGGGCAATACATAATTGGTTCTACCCACATCACCGATCATATTGGCGCCACCTGCATAAAGGCCAATTTCATAGGTCTGCGCATTCATTTTAAAAAAGACGATGCACATAAAAAGCAATAGCCATGTTCTCATACGGATTCTAAAAGTTGTAGTAGTATTGCTGCAAAGAAAACTGCTTTTTACTCGATAATCGAGATTTATAATACCCCGATGCCTGCGTCGATATCCAAGGTTTGTTTTTCATTTCAATGCCTCGTGCCCCGATAGCCATCGGGATTGCTCCGAGATAGTTTGCCCATTTACCGATTGTTCTCTTTGTTAAACAGTTTTTAGTGGTTTTTATTGTTTATGCCCGGTTATCAGTTGCGGCGGTCTTCGCCCCACAAAAGTTTGTTCCGAAGGGTCTTTAAAAAGCTCTCAGACTTGTATTCGACCATTTTAACCTTGAACGATGATTTCTTGACAATGATCTCTTTGCCATTGGGTATGGTGGCAATACGTGAATCAAGCGACACCAAATGGTTTTCTTCCCTGCCCGATACTATCAACCTTATTTCGGTATTGTCAGGTATTACCAAGGGCCGGGCATTAAGGTTGTGCGGGGCAATGGGGGTTAGCACAAATGCTTGTGTACTGGGTGAAATTACAGGCCCCCCGCAACTCAATGAGTAGCCAGTAGAACCGGTAGGGGTCGAAATGATGAGCCCATCGGCCCAATATGAGGTAAGATACTCACCATCTAGGTAGGTTTCTACCGTTATCATTGAGGTGGTATCCTTTCTGCTAACTGTTATCTCATTGAGGGCGAAATTCATATTAGCGAATTCGGGCACTTCAGAGTCGAGTGTTATCTCGACCAAACTTCGTTCTTCGATTTGAAAGGCACCGGCAATAAACTCGGTGGCCACTTTTCTGACCTCTTCTTTTTTAAAGGTGGAAAGAAAACCCAATCGCCCTGTATTGACCCCAACTATGGGAATGCCCAACCTGCCCACAAAAGTGACCGCCCGCAGCATGGTTCCGTCCCCCCCGAAACTCACAAAAAGGTCAAAAGAAGCATCCAGCCCCGAACGCCCGTCAAATAGGCCATAGGAGGGTTTTTTGCCGTCAAAAAGTCTTGCATGGAATTTTTTTTCAAAAAAGACCTCGGCATTAACCTTGGTCAATTCGTCCAAAAACTCAAAAACATAGTCGCGGTCATTCTCATGCAATCGCTGACCATAAATGGCAACCTTCATGTTATACATTTAAATATTTGTCAAGGTACTCTGACCGTTTTTTGAGGTCTTCAATAAATTGATCGTCTTTATTGCCAAAGAGTATTGTGTAGTTGTACCGCCTGAACGTTTGTGTTATCTCGTTCAAATTTCCATTGCTTACTTTCATGGTAATCTCAACGACATCGTTCTGGTTGCCGGTTATGAAGGCTCCCAGTAGGCGGGCATTGTTACTTTCGACAATTTGTGAAACCTCGCTGAACGAATAGTCTTTGGCCCCCTTGGCAATAACCAATATTCCGCCGGGCTCTGTAAAAAAAGGGGTTTCGATAAAGGCCCCTACCACGTCATTCAGGTCATAATAGCCGATAAACGTGCCGTTGTCAGACAATACCGGCAGCACGTTGGATTCGTTTCTGGCAAAGTTTTCGAGCACATCAAGCCAAGAGGTTTCCCTTGTGACGTGAAAATGTTCGAGCGAATATTTAAACTCTTCGATTTTTTTGTCCGGCTCAAAGCAGCCAAGGTCGTTCTCGGCCAACAATCCCAAATAAGAACCATTTTCCAATACCGCCACATGCGAAAAGGTCGTTTCCTCAAAAAAAGTAATGACCTCATGCAGGCTGTCTGAAACCTCAAAAAAAGGTAGTGTCGTCAATATTTGGTCATGAATCTGCATAGCAATTTGTTTGAGACGCAAAATACAAATTTTTAAATCGCAAAAGGCGTGCCCATTTTGTATTTTTGGGCCTCAAAAACCAAGACCTCCATGACCAAGCTAAGTGTCAACATCAATAAACTGGCCACTTTAAGAAACGCTCGGGGCGGCAATATGCCAGACCTAATACAATCGGCAAAAGACATTGAGGCCTTTGGAGCCCAAGGCATTACCATACACCCACGGCCCGACGAACGGCATATTCGCTATCAAGATGCAAGGGACTTAAAAGATGTGGTGACCACCGAATTCAACATCGAGGGCAACCCGATTCCCAAATTTATCGATCTGGTACTGGAGGTCAAGCCCACCCAAGTAACCTTGGTACCCGATGCAGAAGATGCCATCACATCAAATGCCGGCTGGGATACGCGCAAGCACAGCGGTTTTCTTTCAGAGGTCATTGCCGTATTCAAGGAACAAGGCATCCGCACCTCCATTTTCGTTGATGCCGACCCATATATGGTCGAAGGGGCCGCGAAAACAGGAACCGATCGTGTTGAACTCTATACAGAGGCCTATGCAAAATCGTTCGCCAAAGGTTATTTACAGGGCATAAAACCCTTTGTGGAAGCAGCCAAAACGGCCCATGAGATGCAGCTTGGCCTAAACGCAGGCCATGACCTGAACCTAGAAAACATCAAATATTTCAAAGAAAACATTCCCCACCTTCTCGAAGTCTCGATAGGGCACGCGCTCATCTGTGAATCCGTTTATTTGGGCCTCGAAAATGTCATAAACATGTACTTACACCGATTGAAATAATGCAAATACTACATTCTAAGATACTGGGCGAAGGAAAACCCCTGATTATTTTACATGGATTTTTGGGGATGGCCGATAATTGGAAGACCCTGGGCACACAATATGCCGAAAACGGATTTCAGGTTCATCTTGTCGACCAGCGAAACCATGGCAAAAGTATCCATTCAGAGGAATTCAATTATGAGGTGATGGCCAACGACATAAAGAATTATTTAGACCACCATCACCTTGGCACCGCGGCGGTACTGGGGCATTCCATGGGCGGAAAGGTGGCCATGCAAGTTGCCGTTGGCCATCCCGACAAGGTAGGGAAATTGATCGTTGCCGACATCGCCCCTAAATATTATCCGCCGCACCACCAAGAAATCATCAATGCCCTGAAAAAACTTGATTTTGACACCATCAAGTCAAGAAAAGAGGCCGATGAAGCATTGGCGAAACATATCACCGATTTCGGAATCCGTCAGTTTTTGCTCAAAAATCTGCATTGGGTCGGCAAAGACAGGCTTGGTTTTCGCTTCAACCTAGATGTTTTGCAGAACAAGATGGAACAAATCGGTGAGGGCATTGCCCCCCAGGCACAATATGCCGGGCCTACCCTTTTCTTGCGCGGTGACCGCTCAGAGTATGTACTTCCTTCAGATTATACTATCATCAAAACCCATTTTCCGAACGCGATTATCGAAACCGTTGAAAATGCCGGCCACTGGCTACATGCCGAGAACCCAAAACAGTTCTTCTCAAAATCGATGGCTTTTTTGAATCAATAATATGTAGGTGTTTTTATTATGCATGCATAATTTTTTCAGGCATTTAATTGTGAGTATGCTAATTTTCATATAGATTTGGTCATATTACAATGACGATTATCTAACATACGCTAACTCTAATAATTTGAATATGAAAAAACTGTATGCGCTGTTGTTTTGTCTGGGGCTTTTTCTAGTATCCTGTGAAGAAGACGACCCCATTGTAGATAACACTCCGCCCGAACAGGAGGTTGAATATACGGCCGGTTCCGCCAATTTCTCAAAATATGTTGCCCTCGGCAATTCGTTGACCGCCGGCTATTCAGATGCCGCACTTTTTCGTGCAGGGCAAGAAGCATCTTTCCCTGTTATGTTGGCCTCGAATTTTTCATTGGTCGGTGGTGGTGAGTTTACAGTTCCCTTCATGGCGGATGACCTCGGTGGTGCCACCTTGGGTGGCCAGCCCATTTTGGGAAATCGATTGATCCTTGATTTTTCATCGGGGTCGCCTGCTCCTGTTCCTGTTGAGGGGCAAGGTGCCACAGAGATAACCAACACCTTGTCGGGCCCTTTCAACAACATGGGTGTTCCCGGTGCCAAAAGCTATCATTTGTTAGCTCCCGGTTACGGCAACGTACAGGGCGTGGCCCAAGGATTGGCCAACCCTTACTTCGCCCGTTTTGCCTCTTCTGCAAATGCCACTGTTCTAGGTGATGCCGCTGCACAGGGTGCCACTTTTTTTTCACTTTGGATAGGAAACAACGATGTGCTTGGCTTTGCCACTTCTGGAGGGGCAGGGGTTGATCAAACCGGCAATCTAGACCCTAGCACCTACGGCAGCGCTGATATATCAGACCCCAATGTAGTGGCAGGTTCAATCGATGCTATTCTACAGACCATGACCGCCAATGGGGCCGATGGCATCATTGCCAACATACCTGATGTGACCAGCATACCATTTTTGACCACGGTTCCGCACAATCCTGTACCCCTTGATGCAGCCACCGCAGACCTGTTGAACAACGCTTATGCCGCATACAATGGAGGTCTGGCACAATTACAGGCGCTTGGGGCCATTTCTGCAGAGGAAGTGGCAAGACGTACCATCTCATTTAGTGCTGGCGAGGGCAATGCCGTGGTCATTATCGATGAAGATTTGACCGATTTGACCGCTTTCAACCCTGCCATGATAAACATGCGACAGGCAACCGAGGACGATCTACTGGTATTGACATCAAGAACTTTTATAGGAACACTCGCAAACCCCGACGACCCAACTTCTATTAACGGAGTGGCGGTACCGTTAGAAGACAAATGGGTATTGACCCGAGAAGAGCAGACAATGGCCCAAAATGCTGTGGTAGCCTACAACCAAGCGATTGCAGGTTTGGCCGCCCAATACGATCTCGCCTTTGTAGATGCAAATGCCCTGTTGACAACCTTGAAGGAAACTGGGTTCACCTTGCCCGATGGCAGCGTGGTAACCGCTGAATTTGGTACCGGGGGTGGCTTCTCGTTGGATGGGGTGCACCCATCGCCCAGGGGCTACGCCATCATCGCCAATGCCATGATCGAGGTCGTCAATGAAAAGTTCGGTTCAAACCTTCCCGGAGTGAATCCGCTGGATTATACCGGACTGTACATCAATTGACATGAAAAAATTCCTATTTTTATAAGGATGTCATTCGGCATCCTTTTTTTGTGCACTAAAACCTATACCCTATGAAACTCATCCTCCGTATTTTACTCAGTGCCCTCGCCGTGGTCATTTTGTCATATCTGTTGCCCGGGGTCGGGGTCGACTCTTTCGTGACCGCCATTATTGTAGCGGTCGTGTTGAGCTTGCTCAACTTTTTGGTGAAGCCGATTCTGGTCATCCTCACCCTGCCCATCACCATTCTCACGTTGGGCCTTTTCTTGTTGGTGATCAATGCCATCATCATCCTTTTGGCGGCCAACTTCATCGACGGTTTTCACGTGACCAGCATATGGTGGGCCATATTGTTCAGCCTACTGCTATCGTTGTTGCAATCGATTTTGTTCTCCCTGCTGAAAGAAGACGAAGCATAAGGACGCATCTTGTTGGAATACAAGTTAAAAACTTGTGGTGGTCGGCAAAATATGCTAATTTTGCCACCCTTTTTGGGTTTTAAATACATACGTGGTAGATGAACATTACGAAAGAACAAATTGATGAACTGAACGCTGTGGTCAAAGTGGCCATCAGCAAGGATGATTATGAGGGTCGGGTCAACAAGATATTGAACGATTACAGAAGACAGGCCAATATCCCAGGCTTTCGAAAAGGCCAGGTGCCATTGGGACTGATAAAAAAACAATACGGCAAGGCCGTTTTGGTCGATGAGGTCAACAAACTGTTGCAAGACAACCTCAACAAATACCTCACAGAAGAAAAATTGGATGTCTTGGGCAACCCGCTGCCAAAACAACAAGATGATTTTGATTGGGACAGCGACGAACTTGCCTTTGAGTTTGAATTGGGGCTGGCACCCAATTTCGAGGTTCAGTTGAAAACAAAGAAACCAGTGGTCCACTATAAGATTGTTGCCGACAAGAAAATGCTCGAAGACCAAGTTGACCGCATCAAAAAGCAATATGGCAAACTGATTTCAAAAGACAGCGTTGAAAAAGGCTTTGAGGTAACCGGAACCTTTGTGAACGAAGCAGAGGAAATCGAGAACCGCACCACCATTGAGCTAGTCAAGCTCAAAAGCAAAAAAGCGGTCGATGCCCTTGTGGGCAAAAAAGTCGGCGATACGGTGACCCTTAAGACCAAAGGTCTTTTTAAAGAGAATTATTTGCTCTTGAGCGCTTTGGGCATCACCAACGAAAAAGCTGAAAAGTTGGATGCCGAAGTAACTTTTACCATCGAGGAAATCAACGAGCGACAGCCCGCCGAATTGAACCAAGAACTGTTCGATAAGTTGTTCGGCAAAGATGTGGTCAAATCGGAAAAAGAGCTAAAGCAAAAAATAAAGGAAGACACTGAAAAGCAGTTTGAGCAGCAATCTGACCAAAAACTGTTGAACGATGTCACCGAAAGGTTGATAGAGACCACTAAGTTTGATCTTCCGACGGAATTCTTAAAAAAGTGGATCCAGATCAGTGGTGAAAAGATGCTCTCTGAAGATGAGGCCAAAGATGAGTTTGAAAAATCGGAAAAAGGCCTGAGATATCAATTGATCGAGGGAAAGATCATCAAAGAACATGGCCTACAGGTTCAATTCGACGAACTGAAAGAGTTCGCCAAAGGCTTCATCAAATCACAAATGGCACAGTACGGCCACATGAACCCCTCAGAAGACGAACTCGAGAATATTGCCAATAGGGTCATGGGCAACCAAGACGAGGTCAAACGACTTTCTGAGCAATTGATGAGCCAAAAACTGCTTGACCTTTACAAGGAAAAGGCAAATTTGAAGACCAAGGAAGTTACCTACGACAATTTCGTGAAAGAGGTCTATCAATAGATTTACCAAATAAAATAAGTATCTTTACGGTGCCGAAAAAATGATATTTTCGGCACCTTTTTTTATAAACCTTTTGATCAAGATCGAATGGATTACGGTAAAGAATTCAAGAACTACGCCACCAAACACCACGGAATCAACAGTATGTACTACGAGCAATTGGTCAGTAGCCTGTATCCCGTGAGCATGACGCCCAATATCATTGAAGAACGCCAGTTGAACGCCATTGCCATGGACGTCTTCTCGCGTTTGATGATGGACAGAATCATCTTTTTGGGAACCGGCATCAACGACCAAGTGGCCAATATCGTGCAGGCACAATTATTGTTTTTAGAGAGTGCCGATGCCTCCAAAGATATTCAGATATATATCAACTCACCCGGTGGAAGCGTATATGCGGGGCTCGGCATCTACGATACCATGCAGTTCATAAAACCCGATGTGGCTACCATCTGCACCGGCATAGCCGCTTCAATGGCCGCTGTGCTGCTTTGCGCGGGGGCCCCAGGAAAAAGAAGTGGGCTTACACATTCACGGGTCATGATACACCAACCCATGTCAGGTGCGCAGGGCCAGGCCAGCGACATCGAGATTGCCGCCAAAGAAGTGCTCAAATTAAAGGATGAGCTGTACGAAATCATCTCAAAGCACTCGGGGCAGCCTTTTAAAAAGGTGTATGAAGACAGCGATCGAGACTATTGGATGAAAGCCGAAGAAGCCAAAAAATATGGCATGATCGATGAAATTCTGGTAAGGGAAGACCAATAAATCGACTGAATCCATACCGTAAACCCCTGTTTTTGACTAAACTTGTAGAAGAAAATGCTGCTTTCTGCGTTTAGTAGCTGCAGGCAACCGTAAAATTATGGCTAAAGAAAACTTGGAATGTTCTTTTTGTGGACGAAAAAAGCCCGAAACCAATCTGCTGATTGCTGGGCTTGATGCACATATTTGCGACCGTTGTATAGAGCAGGCCCACACCATTGTTGCCGAAGAGTCAAAGCAATCAAAGAGCAACGACCTGTCTTCTGAACTGGTGCTGAAAAAGCCCATGGAGATCAAGGCATTTCTCGACACCTTTGTCATTGGGCAAGAACGCACCAAAAAGGTCATGTCGGTGGCGGTCTATAACCACTACAAGAGGCTTTTGCAACCCAAAGGCAACGATGATGATGTTGAGATCCAAAAGAGCAACATTATTATGGTCGGCGAAACGGGCACTGGCAAGACGCTGATGGCCAAGACCATAGCCAAAATGCTGAACGTTCCCTTGGCCATTGTCGATGCGACCGTACTCACAGAGGCCGGTTATGTGGGAGAGGATGTCGAGAGCATCTTGACCCGCTTATTGCAAGCGGCAGACTATAATCTGGAGAAAGCCGAAAGAGGCATTGTTTTCATCGACGAGATAGACAAAATTGCCCGTAAAAGCGATAACCCCTCAATAACCCGCGATGTTTCTGGTGAAGGGGTGCAGCAAGGCCTTTTAAAACTATTGGAGGGAACCTTGGTCAATGTGCCACCAAAAGGAGGCAGAAAACATCCCGATCAAAAATTTATAGAGGTCAATACCGAGAATATCCTATTTGTGGCCGGTGGTGCATTTGACGGTATCGACCGCATCATTACCAAAAGGCTCAATATGCAGGCCGTGGGTTACAGTGCCTCTAAGGCAGAAGATAACCTCGACAAAAAGAATATACTGCAATATATCATTCCGAAGGATTTAAAGGAATTCGGACTTATCCCTGAAATCATTGGAAGGCTTCCCGTGCTTACCCACATGAACCCATTGGATAAGAAGACACTACGGGCAATCCTGACCGAACCAAAGAATGCCATTATCAAACAGTATGAAAAATTGTTTGAAATGGATGGTATTCAGTTCAGTATTACCGAACAGGCCCTTAACTTCATCGTCGAGAAAGCGGTTGAATATAAATTGGGTGCCCGAGGGCTTCGTTCTCTATGTGAAGCGGTCTTTACCGATGCCATGTTTACCTTACCCAGCTCAGATGAGACTGAATTTAAGGTAACCAAGGCCTACGCCGAAGAAAAACTCTCGCACGAGACCATTAAAAAATTAAAGGCGGTCTCTTAATTCAACTGGCATTTCGGGTCACCCTCTGTAGCAATTCTAGACAGATTTGACCTATAATCTTTTCATCGGTATACAATTGATGTCCGAAATTGGGCATTATCTGTAAATCGACCCCCACACTCTTGGCCCATTTTTCATCGGGCCTAAACTTATCAAGTTCCCCGAAAACTAGGCTCAGGTCATATGCAGGACGTCTTTTCTCATAACGGATGCGGGTAGGTGAAATGGCCGTCAACGACTTCATGGGCAAACCTTCGAGGGCCGCCTTATAGGCTATGGTGCCCCCCGTACTGAACGCTAAATAATGGCAAGGGTCGCTCTCTTTTCGCAGCAACTGCTTGATTGCAGTATCGATACCCCCGTTCACAAAGGCTTGGTGAATGTTCTCTTCAGTGCAAATGGGCACATCAAGACTTGCCAACTGTTGGCAGTCGTAAAAAGAAATATCGTAGTACTGCTGTAGATAACCGAAGTATGAAGTGATCCAGAGGCCTTTTTTGACCCCCCACATATCTGACAGCACAATTAGTTTTTCAGCCATAACTTTAATTTTTGTTTGGTTAACGTATTTATAATTAAGATTAGGGAACTCTATCGTATGCCCTCAAACTTCTGCCTTTCAAGGCTTAAATCCACATTTATTTGTTCAAAAGAGCGGTTTGTTCGATGAGCAGCTATTTTTTACGAAAACGTTTTCGTAAATCATTATAATATCTGCAAACATCATATTTAGTGAGAATATGGGGCCAATATTTGGCTCAAAATAAGTAACGGGTAGAAAAAACGACTTCCCAAAGAGGTTTGCCGAAAAGCTGCAAGTTTAAAGTCCTTTGTCGAGCAAAGCGGCCCGGTTCATTTGAAGCAATTCGTCAATATATTCCCTATTATTGCTCAATCGAGGAATTTTGTGCTGACCGCCCAATTTGTCCTTTCCCTTGAGCCAGTCATAGAAAAGGTTCTCCCTCGCAACGTGCACCTTGGGCATTGTAAGGGTAATGTTGTTGTACCTTTTTGCCTCGTAATCTGAGTTCAGTGCCTTTAAGGCATTATCTAGCATTTCGGTAAAATAAGCAATGTCTTTGGGCGGTTTTCTGAATTCGATGATCCATTCATGGGCCCCTTTTTCGTTGCCTTCCATAAAGATAGGGGCGGCCGTATAGTCTTTTATCTGTGCATCTGTTTTTCTACAGACCTGTTTCAGGGCCTCCTCGGCGTTCTCAATTATCAGTTCTTCGCCAAAGGTATTGATATGGTGCTTGGTGCGCCCCGTAATCCTAATGCGATAGGGGTCGGTAGAGGTAAACCGCACGGTATCACCAATTTTATAACGCCATAGGCCTGCATTGGTGGTGATAACCATGGCATAGTTGACACCGGTCTGCACTTCCCAGATGGGAATCACCCTTTCTTCTTCAGTTCCATATCCGTCCATTGGAATAAACTCATAGAAAATACCATAATCCAGCATCAACAGCAGGTCATCGGCATTGTTACGGTCTTGAATACCAAAAAACCCCTCAGAGGCATTATAGATTTCGTAATACTTGAAGCTCTTTCTGGGCAACAGTTTTTTATACTGCTCTTTGTATGGTACAAAACTCACGCCGCCATGAAAGTACACCTCAAGATTGGGCCAAATCTCAAATAAATGGTTCTTGCCCGTTTTTTCAAGTACGCTGTTCAACAGTACAAGCATCCAAGAGGGCACCCCTGCCATACTGGTCACGTTCTCTTTGATGCTTTCTTCGATGATTGCCTGTATCTTGGTCTCCCACTCGCCCATGAGCGATACCTTGTTACTGGGCGTGCTACTGAATTCGGCCCACAGGGGCATGTTGTCGATGAGTATGGCCGAAAGGTCGCCAAAAAAAGTGCCATTGTCTTCGTACAGCTCTTTGCTGCCCCCCAAGCGAAGGCCTTTTCCCTTGAAAAGCTGTGAATCTTCGTTGTTGTTTAGGTAAAGGCACAAGAGGTCTTTTCCTGATTTGTAATGGCAGTCTTCGAGTGCCTCGGTGCTTACCGGTATAAACTTGCTCTTTGCATTGGTGGTGCCGCTGCTTTTGGCAAACCATTTTATCTGCGTGGGCCAAAAAAGGTTCTGCTCGCCCTTGCGTGTGCGTTCAATGGTCTGGGCCACATCTTCATAGCTTACCACGGGTACCCTTTGGGCAAAATCATCATATTTTTCGATTGAACCAAACCCATGTTCTTTGCCCAACATGGTGTCTTTGGCAAAATAGACCAATTGGTGCAGTACCTCGTTCTGAACATCGTTCGGGTATTTTAAGAAGAGTTCTATCTGATGATAGCGCTTTTTTAGCAGCCACGAGGCAATCGAGTTGAACAGCGGTATGGGCATTTTTGGTATATTTAGCCGAACAAGCGGTCTTTGAACTCACCTTACTTTTTGAATTGGCAAAAAATGAGTTCATTGCTAAAATAAGAAACTTCTCATTTTAACCACCTATGTTATACGAAGGCGTTTTGCGTAAAATGCGTACCGAAATCGGGCCACCTGTCAATTATTTTTTGGTGTTCGACCATGATTTTATCAACATGAACCAAGCCCTTGACAAATCGTTGAAAATCGAGTGCATCAAATTTCAATGCCTGAACTGTGGCGAAGACCGGCCCATTTACCGCCAGGGTTTTTGCAAGACCTGTTTTTTTGAGACCCCTGCTGCAGGCGATTGGATCATGAAACCCGAATTGAGCACTGCCCACCTCGACATAGAAGACCGCGATCTGGCATTTGAAAAAAGAATGCAACTACAACCACATGTGGTGTATTTGGCCAATTCGAGCAACGTCAAGGTGGGCGTAACCCGAAAATCGCAAATACCCACTCGTTGGATCGATCAAGGGGCCCATGAGGCCATCGAAATTGTAGAAGTGCCCAACCGTTATTTGGCCGGCATTACCGAGGTAGCCTTAAAAGAGCATGTCGGCGACAAGACCAGTTGGCAAAAGATGCTGAAGAACGATATAAAAGACCTCGATTTGACCGAATGGCGAAACAGACTTAAAGCGTTTATACCCGAAGAAGCCGCTGAGTATTATATCGATTCGAACACAGAGACACAAATCGAGTTTCCGGTGCTGCAATACCCTGAAAAGGTCAAAAGCCTCAATCTTGACAAAAACCCATCCTACCGTGGCGTTTTAAAGGGCATTAAAGGGCAATACCTCATTTTTGAAGACAGCACTGTTTTTAACATTCGTGGCAATGAAGGCTATTTTGTGGGGATTGACATCAATTGACCGATAACTATTGCATAACTTACCGATATTATGGAATAAAGTGACTCATTTCTCATTTGTATTGTTGATTATACATCAAATTTAATGTTATGAACCAACCAGTGATTTTCGCTTCGATAGTACTACTTTCCTTTTTTGCGTCGGATTTGAATGCCCAAGAGGATGTTTTTATCAGGGAATATTTAGAACGATTGGAAAATTCAAGAAAATATTTGCTACTTGTTGCCGAAAGTATGCCAGAAGACAAATATGGGTTCAAAGCGACTCCGGAATCAATGAGCTTTGCAGAAAATTTGATGCATATTGGTTGGGCAATGGACTGGCACAGTCAATCCTTAATGGGTGGACGTAAGGCAAGGGATTGGAATACAGACACCGAACTAAAGGTAGATGCCAAATCAAAAAAAGATATGATTTTAAAAATCGATGATACCTTCGACAAAACCATAGAATTCATTTCAAATTTTGATGTGAACAAACTTGGGGAACGATTGGATTATTTTGAATCTGATAGAACAAAAAGACAGGTTTTGTTATTGCTTGCCGACCACATAACCCACCACAGGGGCCAAATGCTTGTTTACCTGCGATTGAACGGACTAAAGCCCCCGAGGTATGTTTTATACCAATAAGCCACCTGAAAGAATTGATGGACTGCATATTTGAAAACTAAACAAGGTGAATTGATGGAAAACCATCAATTGACTGAATCCTTTTTCTTTTTGCTTCCCAGCAATCCGCCCAAGATATTTTTGGCAGCCTTTTTAGCAACGTCTCCCGTGGTTACTGTATCCTTAACCACTCCGGTGCTGTCATTCGTGGTGGTGTCCTTTTTCTTGTTGCCCAGCAAACCACCCAAAACAGCTTTGACGTCAGACTTTTCAGCTGCTGAGGAATCGCCTGCGGTCGAATCTTTTTTAAAGAGCCCCCCGATCAGGTCTTTGGCAGCATTCTTGCCTTGGTTCTTCAATTTTTCTTTTTGGATCTCAACCAATTGCGACGTCAATTTCTTGACCCCGGTGGTCAGATCGGTGGTCACATTCGGGTTGGTATAACTTCCCCCGATGTTTGCGGTTACCGGTATGGTCAAATTCTCCAGACTTGTATCATCGATCTGGGCCAAGAGTATGTTCACCTCAGAACCTAAGTATTTCGCAGGTACATCAATGGTGACGTTGTACTGTAGTTTCTGGTCAAAAGTATGGCCCCCAGCAACATTGATGACAAAATCTTTATACTTGATATCAAAAGGTTTTACCGCCACCGTGCCATTTTCAAAACTAAGGGCGGTCTTGAGTCCGTTGAGGTCCAATTCCTGCAGGTTCAAGAAATCAAGTTTACTGTCCAACGTGGACAATAATGGGGTTCTTTCGGCGGTGAACTCAGTAGAGAGCAATTCTGCCAACAGATTGCCCGACAAGGTGGCCAAATCGGGTGTCATATCGTTTTTGAGATTTCCTGATAGCTTGATGGTCGAGTTCAACTTTCCTTCCAACACTTTGGCAATCGGCGCCAATACCTTGAGCATGTCCATCGCTGCGAACGATTCTGAAATCTGAAATCCGTCCACTCCCAAGGCCATGTCGAACACGGGAACCTCGGATTTGGTGGAAACTTTTCCGTTCAGGTTCAGTTTTCCCCCGAACAAAGAAGAGGTCAGGCCTTGTATGGTTGCCGTTTCCTCTTTTACCAATAAGCGACCTGAGACACCGGTCAAATTCAGGTTATCATAAATGACATTGTTGGCCGTGGCATCGATGGTGCAGTTTAAAAACGAAGGAATCTTGATTTTCTCGGCGGATGGATTACCAGCATCCTCTTTACCTTCCTCAGGAGCCTCCCCGACCATAAAATCATTTAAGGCAAAGGTATCCGAGATCAACCTAAAATTGCCTTGTATATCTTCTTTATTGAACAGATACCCCAACAGATTGGTGATGGTGCCGTTTGCCCTGAAATCGGTCTGCCCCGTTTTTCCGGAAAAATTATTTAAGGTCACGGTGGTAGGGTTGAACTTGAGTGCCGCCTCATCGATCACTACCGGGTTTTTCAATTCGGGTGAGTTGTATTGAAACCCTTGAAGGTTCAGGGTACCGGTAGTCTTGGTATTTTCGTAGCGCTGGTTCTCGATGGAGGCCATGTCAAAGGCAGTGCTCACATCGGCTGTCAAAAGCCCCGATAGGTCATAACCCGCAGGTACGGGGTAGGCCTTTGAGATATTGGCCAAATTTATCTTTCCGTCCAGAGCCGCCTTTACTTTGGTGTTGCCCAGCAAATCGGTTATGTCGGCCTGGGCCGCAAAGCGGTCGTCATCAATTTGAAATGTTAGTTTCTTGACCCTCACAAAAGTATCGTCGGCCAAGCCGCTGGCGTTCACCACCTCGGCATCAATATTGACATTTCTGACCGATTTTGGCAGGTTCGGATATTTGAACGAGGCGTTTTCTGAATTGACCTTTATGTTGAACCTTGGAATATGTTCTTCGTCTAAAATTCCCTCAAACCGCCCGTTTACCTCAAAATTGCCGCTCG
Source organism: Flagellimonas lutaonensis (assembly GCF_000963865.1). Taxonomy (NCBI): domain Bacteria; kingdom Pseudomonadati; phylum Bacteroidota; class Flavobacteriia; order Flavobacteriales; family Flavobacteriaceae; genus Flagellimonas; species Flagellimonas lutaonensis. The sequence goes on along the minus strand of NZ_CP011071.1, from coordinate 2,125,701 downwards.
TCTCAACGTTCCCTATGCTTTTTGAATACGCTGAGGGAATGACCGCCAGAAAAATCTTGAAATCTGATGAAGGCGTTTTGAAAGAGATGTCGATCTCTTGGTTATCATCGTTGACCTTCACAAACCCATCAAAGACCAGTGGCAGCTGGTTTACCAGTGCCTCGTTCTTTAGAAAGGAATATCTGTTCTCGTTCAAATCAATGCCAATCAACGCATCAAGGGCCACTTTGTTCTTGTCTAGGTAGCTGATGCTGTCCATCTCCAACGAAAGCAAGGCGTCTGTCTTTGTCTGAAGTTCTGATGTGGCCAGCGACAGGTCACCTTTTCCTGTGTGCCGTATCTCACTTACCACCAAGCGCATATCGGTCGAACGGTCATCATACACCACCTTTGAATTGGTGATTTCGTATGACTCAAGGTCGAACGAAAAATCATTGCCCCCGCTTTGCAAAGAAGTGGTGGCCTTATCGTCTTCCTTGGCTATATCGTAATTGGTATTTTCTTGCTCATCTATTTTGATGTGCAGCTTGGCCCCGTCTATGACCAGGCTTTTTATGGCAATCGGATCTTCAGCACTTTTGAAAAGTTCCCCAATGCCCATGGTAAGTGCCACTTTCTCGGAAGAAAACAACGTATCGCCTTCAAAGGGTGCCTTGTTGACCAATGTGGTGCCTTTGAGCAAGACCTTGGCATTTGGGAAACTGCCCAATAAGCTCAAGTCTGCCTCATTGAAATCGAGCGTTGCATTGATATTTTGGTTGACCTTGTTTTTAATAAGGATACCTATTTTGCCCTCCAGCAAAAATGGAATGGCCAATAAAATACCGACCAGTGCCAAAAAGACAACGCCGGTAATCCGTAGAATTTTTTTCTTCTTTTTCTTTTTCATGGTTTTTGGGACATGTTGAAAAAGGTTACATCTTTTTTTGCAAAGGCCGAAGCATCAATCCAACCGAATTTCTTCTCCCACCTTTAGGTTAAAACGTCTTCGAAATATATATACGAAAAGATAGAGCAACGGGGTGTCTAAAAATGCTATAATTATCTTAAAAATAAAGCCGCTGACGACCAGACCGTAAAATTTGTCCCACGGCAGCACCCCGAAAATACAGAGTAGGGCCACCACAGTCAACGTATCGACCAATTGCGAGGTAAAGGTCGAAAAATTGTTTCGCAGCCATAACATCTTGCCCTTGGTAAGCCTTTTCCAAAAGTGATAAATGGAGATATCGATATACTGAGCCGACAGATAGGCCAGCATAGAGGCCAACACGCCCAATGGCGTCAGGGCAAATACCTTTGTAAAGGTTTCATCATCAATACCCGAAGAGGGTATGGCCGGTGCCTCATTGGCCACATAAATAATCAAAATGGAGAAAAACGAAGCAAAAATCCCTGCGGTCACCACCTGATTGGCCTTCGTTTTTCCATAAATTTCAGATATCAGATCAGTGATCAAAAAGGTGATGGGATAGGGCAAAATGCCCACTGAAAGCTCAAACAAGGGCGCCCCAAATATGGTTGTGTCGCCAAAAGGATACCAATAAAAAAACTTCTGGAAAATCAGGTTCGATACCACCAATGAGGTGATGAACAGGGCACCAAGATAGAGATACACCGAGAACGCACGTTTCTTGTCTTTCGGCGTCATCCGTTTATTTTATGTTCAGGGTAAAGGGCATGCGCGCCTGAATACCCTCTTGTTGGGTCAACTGCTTAAGGTCATGGAGTATTTGGTAGGCATCCTCCCCTATTTCCTCTTTGAGCACAGCCCTGCCAATATCCATTTTTATTCCATTCAAATCACTCATGAGACGTTCAAAATCCGATTTGTACCTAGGGTATTTGAGCAGCCCATATGTATCGATTTCTGCCAGTTCCGCTGCTTTTTCAATGGCCACATCCAATCCGCCCAAATCATCTACCAAGCCAAGACGCTGTGCCTCAACACCGCTCCATACCCTGCCCTGAGCAATGCTGTCGACAGCGGCCCTTGACATGCCCCTTCCATCGGCAACCCGGCTCAAAAAGGTCTGGTAGGTATTCTCGATACTTTCTTCAATGACCTTTCTAAAACCGTCTGACATGGGCTCAAAAAGTGAATAATCGACCGAATTGGCATTGGTGCCCACCTGTTCGGCGTTGATACCGATATCATCGGCCAGTTCGTTGATATTGGGAATGGTTCCGAAGACCCCGATAGACCCCGTTATGGTGGTGGGCTCGGCCACGATATGATTACCGGCCACACCGATATAATAGCCGCCCGAAGCGGCCACATCGCCAAATGAGACCACTACGGGCTTTACCTTTCTGGTCAATTCGACCTCTCGCCAAATAATATCGGCCGTAAGGGCATTGCCCCCAGGGGAGTTCACCCTTAGCACCACGGCCTTGACACGGTCATTTTCGCGTGCTTTCTTTAAGGCCCGCGTGATAAGGCCCTGTCCCATATAATCTTTATCGCCCTCACCATACAAAATTTCTCCCTGGGCGTAGATCAGGGCAATTTTATCTTTTCCGGTAGTGATCTTTTTGCGCTTGGCCACCTTCACATAGTCTGGCAGACGCACATACTTGACCTCATCGTCTTCTGCTAGGGCGAGTTCGTTCTTTAACTCTGCTTCATACTCATCAAAGTACAGCACCCCATCGACCAGACCCGTTTGGGTCGCATAATCTGGCAAGCGAGCGCCCAAGGTATCGGCTATTTTATTAAGGTCGCCGGTGTCAAGGTTACGGGAAGCACCGATATCCGCTATCATCACATTCCATAACGAGGTAATCAATTCTTTGATCTGTTCCCTGTTTTCATCGCTCATGGAATCGGAGAGAAAAGGTTCTACCGCACTCTTGTACTTGCCGTGGCGCACCACCTCCATTTTGACCCCAGATTTTTCCTGTAGCTCCTTGAAATAAAGGATTTCAGTGGAAAGCCCCTTAAAATCCATGGCACCCTGCGGATGCAGGTATACCTTATCGGCCACACTGGCCAAATAGTAATCTTTTTGGGTGTAATAATCTGCATACGAATACACAAACTTGCCCGCGTCCTTAAAATCTTGAAGGGCCTTTCTGAGTTCTTGGGTCTGTGCCATGCCAGCCATCAAAAACCCCGAGTTCAGGCTAATACCACGTATATTTTCATCATTTTTGGCAACCGCAATGGCATGCAAGATCTCATCCAATCCCGCACCGACCTCGAACAGGCCCCTAAAAGGGTCCGCTTCATCTTGCCCCTCATAATCATAGATAGGCCGGTTAAGCGTTATTTCCAACACAGAGCCCCTTTTAATGGCCACCGTGTCATCGGCATTGCCCACCAATGCCAAAAAAATCAGGAACATGGCGAATAGTATTCCAAAGGCAATGAGTGTGCCGAGAATGGCTGCCAACAAGTTTCGCAAAAATTTCATACCGTCTTTTTTATTGCCTCGCAAAGATAACCATTGTCGCAATGTTTTGTTTATTTTGTTGCCCGGTATATGAAGGAGGAAACTATTGCATATCTATCGTTGGGAAGCAATCTGGGCAATCGCCTCAATTTGCTTCAAAAGGCCCTTTTTGAACTTGGGACCAGTGCGGGAAAAGTGACGGCCATATCCCCTGTATATGAAAATCCGCCGATAGGTTTCGAGGGAGGATCCTTTTTGAACGTTTGCGCTGAATTGCGGACTTCCCTTGAGCCGACCAGTCTTTTGGACGAACTACTTCGAGTCGAACAGAAATTTGGCCGCATACGCCAACAGGGACAGGGCTATAGCTCGCGCCCCATCGACATAGACATCGTCTACTATGGCGATCAGGTGGTTCAAACAGATGCCTTGGCCATACCACACCCCGAAATGGCAAACCGGCGTTTTGTGCTGAAGCCGTTGGCAGACATCGCCCCGCAGTTCTACCATCCCGTGCTCAAGAAAGATACCCGAAACCTTTTGCAGCAGTGCAAGAACAAGAACCCACTTGAAAAATTGCCCACAAAACTGCATCGCACCCAAATAGAGCTTTTTGCACAGTTGCAGTTCATGGCCATTGAGGGAAGCATCGGGGCCGGCAAGACCACCTTGACCAAAAAAATAGCCGAAGATTTCAATGCCAAATTGGTATTGGAGCGTTTTGCGGATAACCCCTTTTTGCCCAAATTTTATAAGGATCCGGGGCGCTACGCCTTTCCGCTCGAAATGTCATTCTTGGCAGATCGCTACCAACAATTTACCGATGATACCACCCAATTGGATTTGTTCAAGAGCTTTTTGGTCAGTGACTACGATATCTTTAAATCGTTGATCTTTGCCCAGATCACCCTGCCGAAAGAAGAATTCATGCTCTATCGAAAGCTCTTCAACTTTATGTACAAAGAGGTGACAAAGCCCGATCTATATGTTTTTTTGTACCAAACCCCAGAACGTTTGCTCGAAAACATCCGTAAAAGGGGAAGGTCATATGAATTGGAAATAGAGCCTGCCTATCTAGAAAAAATAAACAGGGGATATCTGGATTTTATCAAGGGGCTTTCTGAAGAAAACTCTCTCGTCATCAACCTCGGGGAGCTCGATTTTGTGGCCAACCCTTCTGACTATGAAACGATATTGGATATGCTGCAATCAAAAATTCTGGGAGTTTCCCCTTAACAAAATTTTAAGGCATTTGTTTGGATATAACGATTGGTTTTATTTTATTAGCAACCGGTTTCACTGAAACTAACTAACTCAAACTATATGCTAAGCCCTGGCAGATCCGTCAGGGTTTTCTATTTTTTGGCCTGTAGTTGAGACCAAAAGTGCCAAATAACCACCCCCGCGCTCACCGAAATGTTCAGCGAATGCTTGGTGCCGAATTGTGGAATTTCGATGACCCTGTCACTTACAGACACCACCTCTTGTTGCACCCCCATCACCTCGTTGCCAAAGATCAGGGCATAGGTTTTCTGGTCTTCTACCTGAAAATCGTTCAACATCATGGCCCCCTCGGCCTGCTCAACCGATAGCACCTTGATGCCCTGGTCCTTTAGTTCATCGACCAATTGCCCAATATCGTTTCGGTATTCCCAATCAACGCTTTCGGTAGCGCCCAGAGCGGTTTTTCGAATGTCTTTATGGGGCGGTGTGGCCGTAATGCCGCAGAGGTATATCTTCTGTACCAAAAAAGCATCGGCCGTACGAAATAGGGAGCCGATGTTGTTGAGGCTCCGGATATTGTCAAGCACCAATACCACGGGGATCTTCTTGGCCTTTTTGAATTCTTCGACATCCAATCGGTCCAGTTCTTCGTTACGGAGTTTTCGCATGTTATTTTTCAACTATTGGCCCGAAAATATCAACAAAAATTTTCGAAGCACCCTTAAAACCATATTTTCGGCAAAAATACTTTTTTACGTTTTGGCCACCACAAAGAAAAGCAAGAAGACAACGCCCTTGATGCAGCAATACAATACCATCAAGACCAAGCATCCCGATGCCTTGTTGCTCTTTCGTGTGGGCGATTTCTACGAGACCTTTGGGAAAGATGCCATCAAGGCCTCCCAAATATTGGGCATTGTGCTGACACACCGCAACAATGGGGGCGACCAGACCGAACTGGCGGGTTTTCCGCACCACTCACTCAACACCTACCTACCAAAACTGGTAAAGGCCGGCGAAAGGGTAGCCATCTGCGACCAGCTTGAAGACCCAAAACAGACCAAGACCATCGTCAAAAGGGGCGTTACCGAACTGGTGACCCCTGGGGTGGCCCTGAACGATGATATTCTGAGTGCCAAAAGCAACAATTTTTTGGGTGCCGTCCATTTTGGAAGGCAAAAGCTGGGGGTTTCCTTTTTGGATATTTCAACCGGTGAGTTCTTTACTTCTGAGGGCAGCCGCGAGCAAATCGACAAGCTGTTGCAGAATTTCTCGCCCAATGAGGTACTGGTTTCAAAAAACCATCGTCAAGACTTTCTTGACACATTTGGCAACCAATGGCATCTCTTTTTCTTGGAGGATTGGATTTTTCAGACCGATTATGCCCATGAAAGCCTTACCAACCATTTTAAGACCAAGACCTTGCAGGGTTTTGGGGTCGAGCACCTATCACAGGGCATTATAGCTTCGGGTGCGGTGTTGCACTATCTTTCTGAGACCCAACACCGACAACTACAGCATATAAGCAGGCTTCAGCGCATTGCCGAAGAGGAATATGTATGGATGGACCGTTTTACCATTCGCAACCTAGAACTGTACCATTCGACCCACCAAAATGCCGTCACCCTTCTGGAGGTTATCGACAAAACACTTTCGCCCATGGGGGGCAGACTGTTGAAACGCTGGTTGGCCCTCCCCCTTAAAAATCTTGAAAAAATAAAGAACAGACTTGCCATAGTAACCTACCTGCATCAAGAAGAGGCCTTTTTACAGAAAATACAGCACCATATCAAGCAAATGGGCGACCTTGAGCGATTGGTCTCAAAATTGGCCACAGGCAAGATCAACCCCAAAGAAGTGGTGCAGCTAAAAAATTCGCTTGAAGCGGTACTGCCCATAAAAAAAGTCATCGAGCAAGCCGACAACACGGCTTTGCAAACATTTGGCAAGGGCCTTGATTCGTGCGAACCCCTACGCACAAAGATCAAACAGGTGCTGAACGAAGATGCCCCTGTCAATATTCTAAAGGGCCAGACCATTGCCGATGGCTATTCAGAAGAGTTGGACGAACTGCGAAACCTGGCCTTTTCAAGCAAGGATTATCTCGACAAAATGCTTGAACGAGAAATGCAACAGACCGGCATTTCCTCATTAAAAATAGCCTCCAACAACGTTTTTGGGTATTACATAGAGGTGCGCAACACCCATAAAGACAAAGTGCCCGATTCATGGGTTCGCAAGCAGACCTTGGTGAACGCCGAGCGCTACATCAACGAGGAGCTCAAAGAGTACGAGTCAAAAATTCTGGGGGCCGAGGAGCGCATTGCACAGCTAGAACAACAATTGTTCGAGCAACTTTTGGTGTGGATGCAAGAATACATTCAACCCATTCAACAGACCGGCCATCTGTTGGCACGGCTCGATTGCCTATGCGGGTTTGCCCAATTGGCCAAAGAGAACCAATACCACGCCCCAGAGGTAAACGATTCGACCCAAATCGAGATTCGCGAAGGCCGACATCCTGTAATCGAAAAACAATTGCCCCTTGGGGAAAGCTATGTGGCCAATGATGTAGTTCTCAATAGGGACGACCAACAGATCATTATGATCACCGGGCCCAACATGAGCGGTAAATCGGCAATTCTGAGGCAAACCGCCTTGATTGTGCTACTTGCCCAGATGGGAAGCTTTGTGCCCGCTGAAAAAGCGTCAATCGGTCTGGTTGACAAAATATTCACGCGGGTGGGTGCCAGCGACAATATTTCCATGGGCGAATCTACCTTTATGGTAGAGATGAACGAGACCGCCTCTATCTTGAACAACCTTTCTGAGCGGAGCCTTGTACTATTGGATGAGATCGGGCGGGGCACCAGCACCTACGATGGTATTTCGATTGCCTGGGCCATCGCCGAATACCTGCATGAACATCCCGCAAGGGCAAAAACACTCTTTGCTACCCATTATCATGAGTTAAACGAAATGACCGAAACCTATGGCCGAATCAAAAATTACAACGTGTTGGTCAAAGAACTGAAAGACAACGTGCTGTTTCTTCGAAAATTGGTGCCCGGGGGCAGTGAGCACAGTTTTGGAATCCATGTGGCGAAAATGGCCGGTGTACCACAACAAGTCATACAAAAGGCCAACAAAATATTGAAGAAGCTCGAAAAATCACATTCGCAAAAAGAAAACACTGAGGCCCTACAGTCCGTGGGCCAAGAAATGCAGCTGAGCTTTTTCAACCTTGACGATCCCCTGCTGGAGGAAATCAAAGAGGAGATACTCCATCTCGATATCGATACGCTGACACCAGTAGAAGCATTGATGAAGCTCAATGAAATCAAACGTTTACTGAGCAAGAAGAAGAGTGCCAGTTCGTAGCCACGAAACACCCCCGCCCCATCTTCCCACTAAAGAGGGCAAGGTTGAACTTTTCGAGTGAAAAATTCTTTTTGGTTTAAAGAATTATTTTAAATTTGCACCTGCCTATCGGAAGACAGGCGAGCATCAAAAAAATGGTGCTTTGTTCTTAGGTTTTATGCGAAAATAGCTCAGTTGGTAGAGCGCCACCTTGCCAAGGTGGAGGTCGCGGGTTCGAATCCCGTTTTTCGCTCGACTTTGACTCCGCTCAGTCACCACGGGTGGAGTTTTTTGTTTATGGACATGCTCGGGTGGTGGTCCCGATAGCTATCGGGAGATAGACACGTTGAGCAACATGCTCGGGTGGTGGAATTGGTAGACACGTTGGACTTAAAATCCAATGGCCATTGTGGCCGTACGGGTTCAAGTCCCGTCCCGAGTACTTTTGACCCTCTCAATCAACTGATTTTGAGGGTTTTTTTATTATTGACACTCAACCTTTTTTCAAAATTAGTTGTTGCCCACTTTGATTTTGGAAATCAATTCCAATGTACTTTTTACCGTTCTTTCCAAAGCAGCAAAGTCTTTTTGTAACAGCATATCTTTTGAAATAAGCTTTGAACCCATACCAACACAGGTTACCCCGGCATCGAACCATGCCTTTAGGTTTTCTTCTGTAGGGGCCACACCACCGGTGGGCATAATGGGAAGGTTGGGGTAAACCGCCTTTACGGATTTGACAAAACCTGGGCCCAGTACATTTCCGGGAAAAGCCTTTATGATTTTAGCCCCCAATTGTACGGCCTGATAGATTTCGGTTACCGTGCCACATCCGGGCACCCAAAGCATATCCTTTGATTTGCAGAAATGAGCAATTTCAGGAATCATGGCCGGTGAAACGATGAACTGAGCCCCGCTATCAAAGAATTTTTTTGCGTCATCTGCCGAAAATATAGTACCGATACCCAGTATCAAATCATGGTATTTTTCGGCATGAAGTACCAAAGCCCCAAAAACCTCCAGCGCATTTTCGCCCCTATTGGTGAACTCAAAAACGCGAACACCTCCCTTATAGCAGGCATCAAGCACCTTTTTTGCAACCTCTGCGTCTGTATGGTTGAATACGGGCACTAGGCCCTCTTTGCCCATACTGTTCAATGTCTCTTTTTGGGAAACCGTTTTCATGGTCATTTTTTTAGCGAGCTACACGCCCAGAAGCATCACCGGACATTAATTTTTCCACTTCTTGGACGGTAACCAGATTCGCATCGCCCTTGATGGTATGTTTGAGGCATGATGCGGCTACGGCAAAGTTCAGGGCATTTTGGTCATTCTCAGGGTACTTGAGCAATCCGTAAATCAATCCGCCCATAAAAGAATCACCACCACCCACGCGGTCAACGATGTGGGTAATCTGGTATTCAGGGGATTTGTACATGGTCTTTCCATCATAGAGTACGCCTGCCCAGGTATTGTGAGAGGCCGATAAGGATCCCCTCAATGTGGTTATCACTTTTCTTGCCCTAGGGAACCGTTCCATCATTTGTTTGCATACAGACAAAAAGGCCTCTGCCTTCACATGTTCTCCTTGGGTGGTGATGTCCAAACCATCGGGTTTGATTCCAAAGTGCTTCTCGGCATCTTCTTCGTTGCCCAAAACGATGTCACAGTATGAGGTCAGTTCTGACATGATTTCTTCCCGCTTTGAATCATCACAATATTTCCAGAGTTTGGCACGGTAGTTCAAATCAGTCGAAATGGTAACGCCCATATCGCTGGCCACTTTGACCGCCTCTAAACAGACATCTGCAGCCCCTTGGGAAATGGCCGGGGTGATGCCCGTCCAATGGAACCAAGCAACGCCATCGAAAACCGATTTCCAATCGATCATTCCCTTTTCGATTTCGGCCATGGCGGAATGTGCGCGATCGTAAACCACCATGCTGCCGCGGCTTACGGCCCCTGTTTCCAAAAAATAGATGCCAAGGCGGTCACCGCCAAATATGATCTTATCGGTTCCCACTCCTCTTTTGCGCATCTCCATCAGGGCGCAATGGCCAATGTCGTTGTTGGGAAGCCGGGTTACAAAGTCCACGGGAACGCCATAGTTGGCAAGTGATACGGCTACGTTTGATTCCCCACCACCATAGACCACATCAAAAGTGTTGGTCTGGGAAAATCTTAAAAATCCAGGTGGAGCTAAACGCAGCATTATTTCTCCAAAAGTCACTACTCTTTTCACGAATTCTATTTTCTATAATGATTTATAACCATCTTCAAAAAAACAAAAGGTACCGTGAAGGTAGCCATTTAAACCGTATTGGCACTATTTGCGGCAGCCTTGAACCCAATCGGCCATCTTCTGATTTTGAAAATGCGGTGTTCCGTTTTCTTAAAATTTTATGGTATGCAACGATATCTTGGTTTTCGGACCTCCAAAAATCACATTGATATTTGCTATTTTTAGGTCACATCAAAATTGTTGAACAGCATGAAAATAGCCATCATCTCCGACATTCACGACCATGTATGGAATTTAAAAAAAGCCCTCGAAAGACCTGAGCTGCAAGCCACTGATGCTATGATATGCTGTGGTGACCTTTGCGCCCCCTTTATCATTAAACTGCTCGGGCAGGCCTATATAAACCCCATCCATATTGTACTTGGCAACAACGATGGTGATGTGGCTTCCATTATAAAAGTGGCGCAACAATTTTCAAATATCCACATTCATGGGGAATATTTTCGAGGTGATTTTGGCGGAAAGTCCATTGCCGCCAACCACTACCCTGAAAAAGCCCGAACATTGGCAGAAAATGGTGGCTACGACGTTGTTTGCTATGGTCATAACCACACCTTGGCCGACGATGAAAAGGTGGGCGACACACTGCTTATCAATCCAGGGGCCATCATGGGCTATCATGGCGGGGAATTAAGGGATTTGCCCGCGACTTTTTTAATCTTGGATATAAAGACGTTGGCAGTGGAGACAATAACTTTGTAAGCCATAAAAATTAGGTCTTGCTCGACATAGGTATTATCGCAGCTTTTCATACATTGTAAAAATTTCCAGACAGCACATTATCCCCGTGGACAGCGAAAAGAAGTACCAAAAAATACAGCGCTTTTTTACGACCAATATTCAAATGGGAACCTACCCCGTGGGCAGCTATCTGCCGTCAGAAAATGAAATTTGTGAGCAATTCGACACCACGCGCACCACAGTGCGCAGGGCCCTCGATGAGCTTCTAAAAAATGGTTTTATCGAAAAAGAGCATGGTCGTGGCAGCAGGGTGGTCGAACGGCGTAAATCTTTGGGACTGTTGACCGTAAAGGGTTTTTCTGAGGCGCTTGACCACAACAAAAGAACTGTGATCTTACAGGAACCCACATCGCAACCATGGGACGACCGTATTCCATTCAGGCTTTCTGAAACGGAAAAAGAGGGAAATGCCATCTATTTTCAACGTCTTCGCTACGTGAACGGCAAACCTATTATGCTTGAGCACAACTGGTATTCTGATCTAAAACTACAGCAATTGAAAGCTTCAGAATTTATAGAAGGGTCTTTTTTCAAAACCCTGAGCCAAAACTTTTTGATTGAAATGAAGGGCTCGGAACAAGAACTGCGGGCAGAAAGTGCCAACGCCGAAGTGGCCAGGTTTTTGAATATTGAAAGGGGTGCACCGGTGCTGCATATCTCCATCCGTTTTACGACCAGCAAACCTGGTTTCTATCTGTACAGCGAAGTGTATTGCAATACGTCACGTTATCCGGTGAGCAACAGTTATTTTCTTTAGTATTCTTCCATCAATCTGGATTTTTAAAGAAACTGTAAAGTGCCCTGGGGTTATCAATAAAAATCGCATCCAAACAGTGCTCCAACCCCCTCGATTCTAGAAAATCAGGAATGGTCTCTATCAAGTAGTTGAGTCCCGGTTGCCCTCCATAGCTCTTCCAATATTTGTTCTTTGCCATGTCCATGCCCAAGACAATTTGATCGGGGTAGTCGGGCAATAATGTTTCCAGTAGCCGCAGCGTATGGTTGGACTCGTCTTTTTTCCACCTAAAGACACTGTCGTACTCTACCCTGACACCAACATCCAATACAGCTCGGTTATAAGCAATGTCTTTGGCCCGGTCGACATGCGATAGCACCACATGATCAAGTTTTGCCCCCAATTTTTCAAAAAACAAGGCCTGTTCCAATGCCTTTCGACCAAAATTGGTATGAGTCAAAATAGGTCCGCCAGTGGCTAAATGTGCGTTGACCACGGCCCGGAAGATTTTTTCTTGGTGTGGGGTAAAAGGCTCATCTCCGGTAGCGAGTTTTATGAGTCCGGCACGATGCTCGGTACGCCTCACCAAAGGCCCCGAATAATCAAAACGGTCAATGCCCTGCTCGATATCCGCAATAAACAAATCAGTAAGTTCATCCTCCGAATAGGTATACCTCCAATGGTTTTCAGGATAATACTGTTCTAAATGAATTCCGGTTGGTACAATGATATTGACTTTGGAGCGACCGCTCACTTCTGCCAATTTGAGCACATTTCTGCCACAGTTTGCAGGCATGGTATCCACTACCGTTCTGCCCCCTGCCTTATAAAATGCAGTAAGTTCTTGGGTGATTTTGGCCACATCGTTGAGCAAAAATTCTGGATTTGCTGCGGTCACATAACTATCTTCGATGATAATGTGCTCGTGAGAATAGGTAAACCCCATTTCATCAACGGGCCTATCGCCCAATACCGTTCTAAAAAAAGGCTTGCTCATTTATCGATTGTTAAGCCATCCATTTCTGGTTATATCGGCAATTGTATCTGGCATCTCCAAAACTGCACCGTTAGAAAGTAAGGTGTCTTGCAATTTCGGTATGGAAATGGCTCTTGCATCCGCATCGGACTGCAGTGATTGAACGGCCGCAAACCCGGCGGCTTGGCCCATAGACATGGTCTGGGCCATTGACCTACAGGAAGCATGGGCATCGTGCGTGGCCGAAAAACAGCGCCCCACGACCCAAGTGTTCAGGCTTTCTTTTGGCACCAGTGTTCTGTAGGGCACACCGTAAACCCCGCCACCGGGCACATACTGCCAAAACGTTTCACTACCTGAGTCACCCGCTTTTCGATGATCTTCAATAGGGGCACCGCATAAAAAAACTTGATCTTCGAATTGTTTGGCGGCCATACAATCGTCTTTTGTCAAGCGATATTCGCCATAGACCCTTCTTGTTTCGCGCACCCCTATTTGGGTCGAAAGCCCAATGATTTTTGAGTTTTCATAACCGGGCACCTCTGCCCGAAAAAAATCTTCAAATATGAAGGCCTGCCTACGGCCTTCTTGTTCCGCTTGCGTAATGCCTTCTGGTGTCAACGGGTTTTTATCGACCACTTTCACAGCGACCGTTGAAATGCAGCTTGGTTGGCACATTTCGTGTGCAGAACCCTCTTTTCTTGGCAAGGGATGGCGGCCACTTTCATAGGCTTCCCTCATCTTGGTTTTCAGCATTTTCTTTCCGCCAGCGGCTTCAAAACTTTTTAGATCAACATTAGCCATACGAAAGGTGGTGGTCATGCTTTGGGCGGGTTCGTTTTTACCTGCAATTTCATACGGAATACCTGCCCAATGGCAATAGTCGGCATCGCCGGATGCATCGATCACCCTTTTCGTTCTTATTCGAAAGAACCCCATGCCCTTATGAAAACAAACACATGTAATGGTTACCCCAACGTTTTCAACAGCTACCAAAGTGGTGTGGAAAAAGGTCTCGATATTATGTTTCAAAAGGAGTTTGTCCCAAACCTCTTTCAACTTTTCGGGATTATAGTTGACCCCAGTGCCCGCCCCGTAGGTGTTGGGACGCAAAAAAATATCACCTGATTTACAGAGTTCGTCCACAACCCTATCGGGAATGCCCCCTACAATTTTTTTGGGGGTTTCAGAAGGTGTGAAAAATCCATAAAAGGTGTCGAGCATCTGAGTTGAGGTCCCTCCTGCAAATCCGTATCGTTCAACCAAGGTGACCTTATAGTTACCATGACTCGCCGCAAGGGCTGCTGCACAGCCGGCACTGCCACTGCCAATGACCAAAATGTCAGTAGTGCACACTTCCTGTATGGATGTGGTAAAATGTTCCATGCTATTTTTTCTTTCCCACGTTCTCGAACAATCTGGCCAAGTTATGTGCATGTTCATCATACGCCATCTCGAACAATTCAGCGGCACGTTGTTCCCCCACTATTTTTCCACTGGCAAGTACCTTGGGTGGTTTCCCGTTTTGCTGCAAAATAGCTGCGATTTCTGCCTTCAATGCATTGATCAACAACACCCCGCCCAAGGTTGACCCAGGTGACACGGGTGTTTCTAGGCCTTCTATTTCAATCATGGCATCACCCAAGGGCGCACCTGTATCCAACACATAGTCTGCAAAGTCGGTCAGTTTTTTGCCGTCTTTTCTTTTTGAGTCACTTCCTTCAAGATGCAGGCTGCTCACCAAGGCCACTACCTTAACATTTCGCTTTCGAAACTCCTCTGCCATTTCAATGGGTACCACATTGCATCCACTCGAAGAAATGATCAGTGCCGTATCGTCTTCGGTAATATCAAAATTTCGAAGGATTTTTGGCGCAAGACCGGATACATTCTCAATGAACATGGCCTGGCGTTGACCATTTGCCCCGACCACAAGATTATGAAAGGATAAGGATAGTTCCACTATTGGATTAAACCCCGGAAAAGAGCCATAACGTGGCCACATCTCTTCAACCATCATACGGCTGTGTCCAGAACCAAAAAGATGCACCACCCGCTTATTCAATATGGATTGGGCAAACAACTCGGCCACGGCCTTTATAGCAGCTTCCTGTTTTTCAACCACAGAAATGATGTGTTTGGCTTTTGTTAAATATGTTTTGGTATAATTCATAAACAGTTCAAGATTTTGATTTTGCAAATAGTGCCGCGCCCATGGCACCTGCATATTGGCCAAATTGCGCCAACTCAATGGCAGTTCTGTACCCTCCCGGTTGCCATTCGTACAAGGCCATGAATTCATGCAAGGGTTTGATTAGGGAATCTTTGGCGCCACTGCTGATACCGCCTCCCAGCACAACTACTTCCGGGGAAAATGTATTGACCAAAGAGGCCAAGGCCAAGGCCAATTTCTTAACCGATTCAAGCCACCAAAAAGTGGCCGTCACCTCATTTTCTTCATAGGCCTTTACCAATTCTTTGGTACTTGAATAGTGCCCTTGGGTACGTTGGCCAACGGAAAAATTACCAATGGCATACTCCAAACTGCCCAACATATTGGTCATGGTCGGCGCACCATCATGGTCAACGGTCATATGGCCAAAATGGCCTGCTCGGTTTAAATTTCCTTGATACAATCTCCCATCAACAATTACACCACCGCCCACACCGGTGCCCAAGGTCAATAGCAGCATATTTTTGATATTCTTCTCTTTCTGATAGCTGTGGTACTCCGCCAAACAAGCGGCATGGCCGTCATTGACCACCCATATTTCACGGTCAGCAGCATTTCCCCAATCAAAATTTTCTATGCCCTGCAATCGTTCAGGCATATGGAGAATTTTTCGATTGCCCGCATCGGCCAGTCCAGGGGCAGAGATTCCTATCGTCAAAGCCTGTCTTTCCGAAGCACCTGCCTCCTTTTTTATCAACCCTAAAATCTTGGTTTTCCAATCACCAACTCCGTCATGGGTAGCCACCTCATCTTTTTTCAAGATTTGCATGTCTTTATCCAACAAAACTGTCTTTACCCTTGTTCCCCCAATATCAATACCCAGGTACTGCATAGTTTATCTATATTGTCCATCACTGATTGACCAGCCCCCATCAACCGCCAACACCTGTCCGGTAATGAATTTGGAATTTGGCGATAGAAACAGCAACACGGCCTCATTGATATCTTCGGAATTGCCCAATCGTCCACCGTCCAACGGTTGCTTGGTCTTGGCAAAGGTTACGATGGATTCATCCGTCGCTGCCCTTTTGGCCATGGGGGTCTCAAAGAGACTCGGTGCCAATACGTTTACCCGAATGTTCTTCTCCGCATAATAGGATGCAATCGATTTTGAGAAACCGATGATTGCTGATTTTGCTGCCGCATAGGCATGGGTGGCAAAATGTTTTGGTGAGGGCGATTGCCCCAATACCGAACCCATGTTCAGAATGGTTCCGTGTGTTTTTTTCTCTAAAAAGTAATTGATCACGGCCTTGTTGGACAACATGACCGAAGCAAGGTTCAATTCGAGCGTCTTGTTCCACCCCTCCAGGGATAATTCATGTAAGGGCCCATCACCGAATTTTCGGCCGCTGCCACCTGCCACGTGAAAAAGGCCGGTTATCGTTCCGAATCTATCTTTTGCTGCATCAATAGCCCTGTCGATGGTCGCCCCATTTGTGGCATCTCCTTGTATCACCACGGCATCGTTACCAAACTTGTTTGTGGCAAAGGCACAACTCTCTTCATCGCGACCGACCACTACCAATGAGGCCCCTCTCTTTTTCAAGGCCAAGGCCGCAGAAAGCCCCATGCCCGAGGTGCCGCCCATTAGTATGTAGCAAGTATCTTTAAAATCCATCGTTAAAGCGCCCAAGGCTTATCGTTCTCTTCATCATAATCAATACAGCCATCAAACCGTTGTGGAATGGGCAAATATTCCCTTGCTTGTGTCATTCCGAGTTCTGAAGAAAAATAACCTGACACCACCAAGTCTTTGAGCAAGGCGAAATAATGCACTTGGGGCGGATCGCTATTTTCATGAGCTTCAGCAAACACAATAGCCTCTTCCTGTAACTCCGACAATAGGGCTAGCTGCTGTCCACCATCCATTTTCTCAAATGAATCTCCCGAACGTTCAAAGCTCAAGGATTCGATAGTGGTAAGTCCGTTTAAAAACACGTCTTGGTCTTCCGCTGCCAAACAATCCTGCACCATTGTCACGATATATTCTCCTATCTCCACATCCTTTGCTCCAGGCAAATCACCCATTTTCGGCAGAATGGTCTCCCCCAATGCATCGAGCAGAGAAATGTCTGCCTGCGATAGGCTGCTCCACGCGCGTGGTTCGGCCTTGCAAGATTGCAGCAATACTGTTGGCACAACCAGAGCGCCACCGCCCAATAATGCCAGGCTCTTCAAAAAATGTTTTCTGTCTATTTTTTCGGTCTCCATCAATAATCAGATTTACAGATTTCTTCTTTTAAGCTCGGAAACGGCATAATCGGCTGCCCTTGCGGTTAGTGCCATATAGGTCAGGGATGGATTTTGGCATGCGCTGGAGGTCATGCATGACCCATCGGTCACAAACACATTTTCTGCCCCCCAGACTTGGTTGTGGGCATTGAGTACCGAGGTCTTCTGACTATTGCCCATGCGGGCCGTTCCCATCTCATGAATATTGAGGCCCATAGTTCGGTTTTCGGGCACCACCTCGATATCATAAAACTTCGCTTTCTCTAGCATTTCTATGCCAGAGGCCACCATATCTTTGGCCATATTGGTTTCGTTGGTCTTGAATTCGGCGTCGATTTCAAGCAATGGCATGTCCCATTCATCTTTTTGGTCTTTGTTTAAAGTCACTTTGTTGTCGTGATAGGGAAGACATTCGCCCATGCCCAACATTGAAATTTCCCATGGGCCCAATCGCGTTAAATCTTCCATTAGTGAAAGGCCTATAGATGTCTCACTGACCTCACTGCCCGCCGGTCTCGAAGCGGCAACGGAATAGGCATATCCCCGACTGAAATCGGTTTGTCTATCATCACCGAAATTGCGAAAACGTGCCAAATAGGTTCCCGTGGGCCGCCGGCCGTGGTAGTACTTGTCTTTGAACCCATCGTATTTGGCCTTAACCCTCGCATTGTAATTGTGGTCCATGAGATTGTGCCCCAATTCACCGCTGTCGTTGCCCATACCGTTTGGAAATCGAGAGGAGGTGGAGTTCAACAACACCAAGGTTGAATTCAGCGTGGCGGCGTTCAAAAATATGATCTTGGCATAGAACTCCATTGTTTCCTTGGTGTTCGTATCAATTACCCGAACCCCTTTTGCCTTCTGTGTCTGCTCGTCATAAATGATGGAATGTACCACTGAAAAAGGCCTGATGGTCAGGTTCCCAGTTTTTTCAGCCGCAGGAAGCGTTGCAGAATTGCTACTAAAATACCCCCCGAAAGGACATCCCCTATAGCACAGGTCACGATATTGGCAAGGGCCGCGGCCCAAATGGGGCTGTGAAAGGTTGGCGGTACGTGATATGACCAAATGCCTATCGGAGTAGTTTTCTTTTAAGCTGTCTTTAAAATAGTCTTCAACACAATTCATCTGCATCGGAGGCAAAAACTCGCCATCTGGAATCTGCGAGAGCCCATCTCTATTGCCACTAATACCCGCAAATTTTTCGACATAGGCATACCATGGGGCTATGTCTTTGTAGCGAATAGGCCAATCGACGGCGACTCCTTCCTTGGCGTTGGCCTCAAAATCAAGGTCACTCCAGCGCTGGGTCCATCGGGCCCACAAAAGCGATTTACCGCCCACTTGATACCCTTTTATCCAATCGAACGGTTTTTTTTGCACATAGGGATGCTCTTTATCCTTTACAAAAAAATGTTCCGTAGCTTCTTCAAAAGCATAGCATTTGCTCAAAATGGGATTCTCACTTTTCAGCTTTTCGGTCACTTTGTTCCGATGGGGAAATTCCCAGATATGCTTACTTGCGGTCGGGTAGTCTTTGATATGTTCTACCATTCGGCCCCGTTCGAGCACCAATGTTTTCAGTCCTTTTTCGCAGAGTTCCTTGGCGGCCCATCCACCACTGATTCCTGATCCGATGACAATTGCATCATAGGTGTGGTCATCAATCGCCTTGCCAGTGATATTGACCGAAGCGAGGTCTTTTTTCAATTTTTTGTCCATTCAAATACCATTACGAATTCACCCGTTGGATGACCTCGCCCGTTTTTTTATGTTTAAGAATAAGTTTGGTATCACCGTTCGGCAATACCTCTTCTTTGATAAGATAGTAGTCATCATCGTAGGAGATGGCTTGCCTGAGTGCTTCTTCCGATTTGTTGCCACGCCAATCTTCAAGTACCACAGGCTCCCATTTTTTGGTTTCTGCCGATTTGAAGGCTGCGTCCAAAATGGCATTCACCACATAGCCGTCATAAAAAGTTTCCAAGGGTTCGCGCCCTTCTTCCATGGCATCAAACATATCGGTAAACATATGCGGGTACCCCAAATCGTGGGCCTCGTCACCTACCGGAAACAACCACCCCCTGTCAATCTCTGCCTTTTCGGCCACGTAGGCATCCTTACCGCCAGTGGTGAACATTTCAAATCCGGTTCGCAAAAAGTTGTTCAACCATATTGTGCCCTCGGTCCCCATGACCTCATCACGAAGGTCCATACCGCCCCTAAAGGCCCAACTCACCTCAAACTGACCGATGGCTCCATTGGCATATTTTACCAGACCAATGGCATGATCTTCTGCATCTATGGGGTGTACTTGGGTATCTGCCCAGCACATGACCTCAAGGGGCCTGATCTCTTTACCGATGAAATTTCGGCTGATTTCAACACAATGGCAGCCCAAGTCAATAATGGCGCCACCCCCAGATTTTTCCATATCCCAAAACCAATCGCTGTGCGGACCTGGATGAGTTTCCCTTGACTTGGCCCAAAGCACCTTGCCAATAGCGCCTTTTTTGACGCTTTCCATCGACTTGAGAAATTTTGGGGTATAGCAGAGATCTTCCAGATACCCAGCAAAAATCCCGGCCTCTTCTGCCAAGTCGAGCATTTTTTTGGCTTCTTCGGCGGTACGCCCCAACGGTTTGGTACACAATACCCCCTTTTTGGCCTTTGCCGCCGCCTCTACCGCTGGTAGATGCAAATGGTTGGGTAAAGAAATTAACACCACATCAACATCGGGATGTTGAACTGCCTCTTCCATTTTATCCGTAAAATGCTCAAAGCCATAATCTTTCGCAAAACGCTTGGCATTTTCAATGTTTCGCGAGTACACGCTAATAATTCTATCTTTTCGTCTTTGGGCATGCAGTGAGGTCGCATAAAACCTGGCAATAAAGCCTGAGCCCAACATGGCAATTCTCATATATTCTGTGTTCTTGTTTTTACGTTTACCATCCGAAAGTCTCTTGAACGAACTCTCGGCTCATTTTCCAATCTTCCTTTAAAGGATTCTCAGGTTCAAAATCATTGGGAAATGCCAATTCGATGGCTGCCTTTCCACTAAATTTTTGCTTTTCCAAAGCTTGGGCGATGGCCTTAAAATCTGTATCGCCCTGCCCCACATATTCTGTCCACGTGCCATCTGCATACTGGTCGCGAATATGTAAGTACACTATGCGGTCACCATAGGTGTTTATAAAATCGACCGGGCTCACCCCCGCCCTGATCAACCAGTTGAGATCGGGCCCGAGCTTGGCATCAGGCAATCGGGCCAACGTGCCTTTCAGATCATGAAGGTCATTCTCTACCTCATACGTATAGTTGTGAAGGTTGGGTTGAATGCCATTATCTTGGCAAATCTTAAAAACCTGCTTTAGAATATGAGCTTGAGCATCCAGTTCCTTTTCGGTCTTTAGACGGTTCACGGAGCCAACGGAAATACCGAATGTTTCGCCCCCAAGAGCCGCCAGTCTTGGCACCACTAAATGTATATCTTCAAGAATTTTTTTATGCTGTTGGGCATCGCACATCTGAAAACCCACTCCGTAAGAAGAGCCGGAAACCTTAATGTTGTGCTTTGCTTTAAGATTTGCAATGCGCCGCACTGCATCATCGGGCCTAAGAAGCACCTCCATAAGCTCGACACCATATAGCCCAGCATAGGCCATATCTTGAAATACAGTATCAAGAACTGGAGTGCAATCCCAATTAGGGGGGAACTTACTGGCGTACACCCATAGGTGGCCGCACAGTTTCACATGGGATTCATCCACTATGTAACCAATATTTGAGGACCTCAGCACTTGGGGCAGCAGTAAGGAACCCAAAACAGTCTTACCCGTTTGTTTGAGAAAGTTTCTACGGTTTGAGATGGGCTTCATCGATTCGTCTTTATCGGTTTTTAAATGGCCGACAAAGAATATTCCGCATCGACACTCTAAATATACAACAATAACTTGTACGTACAAGTTGGATTTTACTCTGCATTTGTGTTAAATTCAGCGCATATTTTCCTGAAATGATCAAAAAAATCAAACAACTGATCAAGTTGGTCGGGCCAGGCCTGTTATTTGCCAGTATGGCCATCGGCACTTCGCATTTGGTTCTTTCCACAAAAGGCGGGGCACAATATGGTTGGGTAATGGTCATTCCCATAGTGTTGGCCAATATTCTCAAATATCCTTTTTTTGAGTTTGGGGTCCGGTACACCAACGTTACCCATAAAAGCTTGATACAGGGCTACCGTGATTTGGGCAAACGTTATCTTTGGGTGTACGCCCTGGTAACGGTAGTCTCTATATTTACGCTATTGGCCGCCCTTTATGTGGTTACCTCTGGCCTGCTCATGAATCTCCTCAAGATTTCTGGCACCAATTTGGGTATGACCGCACTCGCCCTTTTTGCCTTTATAAGTACCCTGCTTATCATTGGCCGCTATAAATTTCTAGAAAACTCTTTGAAGGTGGTCATTTCCATATTATTTGTGGCCCTGCTTGTTACCACCGTGATGGTGCTATACAAGGGGCAAGCAGCGCCTATCGCCAATTTTGAACAGCCAAAAATATTTGATGAAGTGGGTATTCTCTTTTTGATTAGCCTTATGGGGTGGATGCCCACTGCCGTTGAAGCTTCAGGATGGGTGAGCTTATGGAGTATTGAAAAACTGAAATCGTCGAAAAATAAACCTTCGTTCAAAGAGGCATTGGGTGAATTCAATTTGGGCTATTTTATGACCGCACTCTTGGCCATTTTCTTTTTGATCATAGGATGGATGACCCTTTACGGAACCGGGGTCGAACTAAGTGGCAATGCCGTGGTATTTGCCGACCAAGTGGTAACCCTGTTCACGGCACACATAGGCAATTGGGCCTATATTTTCATTGCTGTGGCCGCTTTTGCCACTATGTTCAGTACTTGTATGACAGCCCATGATGCGGTTGCACGGGTCAGTTTGGATGTACTGTCAAAGCTCTACCCAAACATTGGGATATTTTCAAGAAAATCCTCATTTGCCTTAACAGTGGTCATTCTGGCCCTGATCAATTGGATGGTCATTTTACTTTTCAGTGCCAATATGGGGCAACTGGTGGCCTTGGCTACCTTTGTCTCTTTTGTTATGGCGCCCATAGTGGGATGGATGAACCTTAAAGCCGTAATGGGCAATGACATGCCGCAACGATACCGCCCAAACAAATCACTGCAATTTTTGACCTATGTGGGCATGATATTCTTATCACTTTTTGCCCTGTATTACTGTTGGATGGTGTTATTGGATTGACCAAGTCCCAAAAATTTTAATAAAGACTTAACAGCTTACATTTGTGATTGCAATTTGTCTTTAGAAGCTTTGCACCTGAAAATCAGGCTATGAAGTTGATCTATATTAAAAGAAGCACAAGAAGGGAACGCAGGTACACTAAAAAAATGGGTATGTTTTCACCCAAGGTGACCTATATCAAAAAAATGGTTCTTGGGCTACCGATAAGAACACTTCACAAATATCGGGAAACCTATTATGGCCGTGTAAAAGACTGCCATGAATGCTCATTGGCCCGTTAGGCCGTTATTCAAACATAACATTATCGTTCAACACGACTATCAGTGAACGTTGGTTCTGTTTGTGCAACATCTCAAGGCAGAAGGCCCCGTTGTGGCAATTGTTCAATATCTTCTGTTCTCCATAACCCACAGAATACAGAATATTCGAGGCTGGCACGCCCTTATCGAGCAGATATTTTTTTATGGCATCAGACCTTTGCTGGGTAAGCCTAAAGTTTGCGCTGCTGCCCCCACGGCTATCGGTATATGTTTCAATACGCAATTGTACCGCTGGAAATTGCTGTACAAATTCGACCACCTTATCCAGTTCTTTGGCTATTTCTGGGGTAATTTTGGCCAATCCCCTATCGAAATAGAATTTATCGAGTTTGACCACTTTCTGGCCTTCTTTTTCTTCGACCAAATCGTCATATAACGAGAGGCCAATATCAACCTTAAAACCTTCTTTTTGGTCCAGACCCTCTAAAAACTGAAGTTTTTCAGTGAATATAGAGTGTCGGTCTTTTGTGGCCTGGAGCGTTACTTCTTCTCGCCACGGTATCTCCAAACGATAGTTGCCATCCTCATCTGAATACACTTCTTTTAACACTGCGCCGTTCTTGTCCAAAACCCGAACAGCCGCTTTTGCAACCCCCTCATCATTGTCGTAAGGCTTGACGACCTTTCCGCGAAGGGCAATGGTCTTTAGACCTGGTTTTTCATCAACCTTAAAGCCGTAAATGTCGTCTTTGCCCCGGCCTCCGGGCCTATTTGAGGAGAAATAGCCAAGAAGTCCATCTCCCTCATTCCGCATAATGAAACCGAAATCATCATCTTTTGAATTAACCCCAGGACCCAAGTTCACGGGTATACTAAAATTACCCTCTTCTTCGAAATTGCTCTTATAAATGTCCATGCCCCCCATGCCGTAGAACACATCCGAAGAAAAATAGAGGCTGCTCTCAAAAACAAAGGGTGCTATCTCATTACCCGGCGAATTGATGCGGGGGCCCAAGTTTACCGGGGCAGACATTATTTGTCCGTTATTGGTATAAACGTAATATAGGTCAGTGCCTCCATAGCCATCTTCAAAATTGGCGGCAAAATACAGCTTGCCGGTTTCAGCCTCATAAAACGGATAATAGAATGATGTGCTTAAATCGCGCAACAGAAGCCTGAACTGACCATCCACCACCTGCATTGCAATTGAAAGTGCGTTTTTTCCATTGTCATCAAAGGCCAACTCACCATTCTCGGTATTTGACAACACATAAAGAATCGCGTTAAGAGCTTCAGAGTAATAAGGTGTTGCCTTATGGTAATCAGACTGGGGTATGCCCGAAAAAGGATTTGCGTTCAATACCTCGCCATTGGGCCCTATACGACCGACATAAATGTCGAGATACGATTCTCCCATCGGTGCATACTGCTTTTTCTTTTCTTGTGGGCGACCACTGCTAAAGAGCAATCTCTCTTTAAAAAAGGCTGGTGCAAAATCTGATTGTGGACTGTTGCTGCCCATATTAAAGATTTCAAATTGCAATTCGCCGGCTGTGTTGGACTCTAACAATTCTCGGTTAAAATCAGCGTTCTCTAGCAGTTCTTGTTCAAGCTGGCCTGATTTGGTGGCCAAAAAAGCATCGACCCGCTCTGTATTTCCCACTTTGGAAAAGCTTTGCAACATTTTGTTGAAATGATGGTTGCCCATCAGGGTATCCCTTTTGTACGCTTCTAGATATAGTTTGGAGGCCTTGTCGTAGGCATTTGTCTTGAAATAGGCATCTGCCAAATTCAGCTCTTGTTGTGGGGTAAGCGTCCCCTCGGCCTTTTGCTTTTCGTATTCGACTATGGCCTGGTTGTAGGCGTATTGAAAGAAATAGCTATCACCCTTCGACCGTTTGTCTTGGGCAAACGCCGATGTGAACAAAAGCATCAAAACAACCCATAAAGTAGATTTCATCATTTTCATGCTAAAAAAATCTCGGTGAATCTATTTGTTTGGGTTTCCCCTTCAATTTTTTATTCTTCTTAGTGCCTTTAAACCTACTGTTGCCATCACCTCGGCCCAAATAGAATTTTAGAATGGCCTCGTGTGTACCCCCACTGAAATCACCCAGTCCGTTCGTGTTATAATCATATGAGTAGCCCAAGAACATACTGTTTGAAATCTGGAAGCCGGCCAGACCGCTAAAGGCATTGTCAAAACGGTACGAGGCGCCAATCGTGAGGGCATCGATGAACAAGAAATTGGCAGATAGGTTCACGTTCACCGGGGCCCCTTTGAGGGTATTGATCAAAAATGCCGGTTTGAACTTTGACCTATCGGAAAGTTGAAACACATATCCCCCAATAAAATTGAACTGTATCTTGTCTTCGACGACGGTGGCCACCTCGTCATTATAAATATCGTTGGTCAAAAAATTCGGAATTGACATACCGAGATACCAATTATCGGCATACATAAACATGCCCGCCCCTATGGTTGGGTAAAAATTGCTGACATCTTGCTGTTCTACCGTAGGGTCGTTCGGATTTTGAAAATTTCCTTTGGAATAATCCAGACTCAGCAGCGAACCACCCGCATCGAGTCCGAATGAAAGTTTGGTATAATCAGACAGGTTGATCTGGTACGAATAGGCGATGTCAATATACGTTTGGCTCGAAGGCCCAATCTCATCGGTGATTACGTTAAAGCCCATTCCCATTTTTTCATTGGCAAAGGGAATATTGGCACCAAATCTCAAATTGCGGGGCGCCCCGGGTATATCGAGCCATTGGGCGCGGTACAGCCCCATTAGCTCGGCACTTTCAACGGTACCGACGTAGGCAGGGTTAAAACTGCCAATGTTGTACATATACTGGGTATACTGCGGCTCTTTTTGTGCGTTGAGGGGCAGGGCTGCAAGCAAAATTGCCGAAATCGGCACTATGTATTTTTTCAATACCGCGTTCATGAACAATTTAGGTTATCTGACGATTTGAATCCATCCTTTGGTCGGTTCGGACCCATCGCCCAAATCCAAAATATAAAAATAGGTGCCCTTGGGCAAATCACCATTCTTGCCGGTACCATCCCAAGTACCATTGTACCCCTGCGCACTGAATACACTATTGCCATAGCGGTCAAAGACTTCGAAAGTGTTGTTCGGGTAGTCTTCTGGGCAGTTCAACACCAACAAGTCGTTTACCCCATCGCCATTGGGCGAAAACATATTACAAATGGTGCCACAGTCTTGGCAAGGGCTTCTGCTCACCCTAATTTCAACGGTTGAACTATTGTTGGTCTCATCAGCGTCCAAGGGAAACGAATCTTGCAATACGGCCGTATTCTCAAGATTACCAGCGACCAATACTAAAACTGTAATCTGCAATGTAAGTTCTTCTTCGGGCGCAACCTCATCAATCTGCCAAACACCCGTCTCTGGGGCATAGAACCCCTTAGACGGCTCGCTACTTATATATTGAAATTCTGGCGCCAACAAATCTTCAACCACAACGTCTATTACCCTGTCCATGGTCAAGTTGATAAGGGTGATGGTAAAGGTAATCTCTTCGTCTACAAGCGGTGTATCATTGTCTACCGCTTTCAAAACCTCTAAATCTATGGGTTCGCCATCACAATCGGGTGTCAGAAAAGGGTCGCAATTATCAAGTGGGTCGCTGGCACGCTCAGGCACGGCTTCGGTACTCGGGTCGTCAACGACCAAAACCTCCTCACCATCAGTAAGCCCGTCACCATCCGTATCGGGGTCATTGGGGTCAGTGCCCAATTCTATTTCTTCGCCGTCGGTCAAGCCGTCGTTATCGGTATCGACTATACAATCGTTTACCGTTATCGTCACTTCAACCGATTGGTCGGTGCATGGCGGCTGTGCCCCATTGGTGGTAAAGGTGAACACGTAATCGCCATCGGGCAAACCTTCAAAATCAACTTGGTTCTCTACATCGATGACCACATTTCCCCCAGAAGGGTCTGTGGTCACGGTCCACACACCAGAATCGGCACCGGTCAAGGTGTCGTTCAAATCAATTACGGTGGGGCCGCCATTACCGGCCAAGTTGCAGGCAAATGTATCGGTTGGGGTACCAGGGTTTGGCTCGAAATTAACGGTGGCCACCACTTCTTCCCTTTCAGAGGTACAACCATTGGCAGTTGCCTCCACAAAGAAAGAGGTCGTTTCTGAAATGTCAGGTGTTACAAAAGAACTTCCGGTGCCAAGAATGCTACCCCCTGTAGCAACATTGTACCAATTTAGAGTACCACCCTCACTAACTGTGGCCATAAGGGTCAACGTGCCGTCTCCACAACGAGTATCGCCCATAGTACTGTCCACTGTTGGGGTTCGATTTAAAACCAAGGTTATCTCTAGGGTAGGACTCGCACAATTGTTCGTTGCATCGTAGAAAAATCCGAAATACGTTCCGGGAGCGCTGACCTGACTGCTTCTGTGCGCTGTGGTCACCAAAGGATCCGGATTGGCACTCCAAGTAAGCACACTTCCGGCAGGCGCACTGCTGGTCACATAGTCGTTCAAATCAACTTCAAAAGAATCGCAAAAGTTTGTTGGCTGTGAAGTATCCAAAGCCGGAGCTGACGAACCTGCATCACAGGGCTGGGCACAATCACTGACCGCCACACTGAGGTTGACTGATTCATTATTGCATGGAGCATTTGCACCTGTAGTCGTAAAAGTAAAAACATAGATACCATCCGGCAGACCTGAAAAATTTACGATATTACCTGGCAACAAGGTAACGCCCCCACTTGAAGGGTCGGTGGTAATGACCCATGTGCCTGGATCTGCCCCCGTTAATTGATCATCAAGATCAACAATACTAATACCATTGGCAGGCACACTACATGCCGAAGTATTGTTTGGAGAACCAGCAGAAGGTGTTGTGTTTAGCGCCAACGTAATAGTAAGGGTCGGGCTCGCACAATTGTTCAAGGCATCCCAGAAGAATCCGTAATAAGTTCCAGGTGCATCTGTTAGTACGCTACTGGATAAATGTCCTGCTATGTTGTTCGGATCGGAATCGGTACTCCACCTTAACTCTGAGTTTGCCGGAATGGAACTGGTCACATAATCGTCCAAATCCTTGACAAAGGTGTCACAAAATTCGGTTGGCTCACCCGCATTAAATGCTGGAGCACTATTACCAGCGGCACAACTGTCATCATCTTGTATTACCCCGGTACCAACGGCATCAGAAAATGTGACCGATGTATTGGAAGGTGCCGATAGGGTAACGGTAAAATCTTCCAAAGGTTCAATGATGTTGTCATTCAATATCCCTATTGAAATATTTCCTATTTCACCGTCACTGCCGATAAAGCTCAACAGACCGCTACTTCCAACGTAATCGGATCCTGCATTCGCTGTTCCATCAGCGGTGTCATACGACACCGTGAAACCAGTTGAAACGGCCCCTGTCAATGTAACGGCGAATATGGCATTTCCCTCATTTTCGTCGACCGTTACATCGTTGATTGCAAGAGAGGCAGTATCATCGTCTGAAATGGTAACCGTAGCCGAATCTGGGCTGCCCACAGTATAGGCAGCGTCATCTGACAGCGTGAGGATCACTGTCTCATCAGGTTCCACAATGTTGTCATCGATTGGGGTAACCGTGATGATGGCCGTCTGCTGGCCGTCAGCTACATCGACACTACCGGTGAGCGTTGTATAATCAGTGGAGTTAGTTGCAGAACCGGAAATTGCATAATTGACTGTAACGGGGCCGCCAGTAGCATTCACTGCACCCAAATCTACGGTAAATTCGCCATTGGTCGGGCCCGCTTCGGTAGCTGCATTGTCATTGGCGATTATAGTTACCGTAAACGTGTCGTCGTTGGTGATCGTCCCAAGCCCGGTGCCGTCGCCGATCGTGGCGTTGCTCGGGGCACTGAGGTTCACCGTGAAGTCCTCCGTCGGCTCCACATCGGTGTCCCCGTTGACCTGTACCGTGACCGTGGTGCTGGGGGTGCCCGCCGCTATCGTGCCGCTGCCGCCCGATATGGCCACGTAGTCGGTGCCAGCCGTCGCGGTGCCGTTGGCCGTGTTCACCGTGAAGCCTATGTTGTTCGCCGCGTTGCCGCCGCCATCGACCGAGACCGTGAAGACAAAGTTGCTCGTGCCCGCATCGCCCTCCACCTGGGTGACATCATTAATGCTTATCGAGTCCGTGTCGTCGTTGGTGATCGCCCCAAGCCCGGTGCCGTCGCCGATCGTGGCGTTGCTCGGGGCACTGAGGTTCACCGTGAAGTCCTCCGTCGGCTCCACATCGGTGTCCCCGTTGACCTGTACCGTGACCGTGGTGCTGGGGGTGCCCGCCGCTATCGTGCCGCTGCCGCCCGATATGGCCACGTAGTCGGTGCCAGCCGTCGCGGTGCCGTTGGCCGTGTTCACCGTGAAGCCTATGTTGTTCGCCGCGTTGCCGCCGCCATCGACCGAGACCGTGAAGACAAAGTTGCTCGTGCCCGCATCGCCCTCCACCTGGGTGACATCATTAATGCTTATCGAGTCCGTGTCGTCGTTGGTGATCGCCCCAAGCCCGGTGCCGTCGCCGATCGTGGCGTTGCTCGGGGCACTGAGGTTCACCGTGAAGTCCTCCGTCGGCTCCACATCGGTGTCCCCGTTGACCTGTACCGTGACCGTGGTGCTGGGGGTGCCCGCCGCTATCGTGCCGCTGCCGCCCGATATGGCCACGTAGTCGGTGCCAGCCGTCGCGGTGCCGTTGGCCGTGTTCACCGTGAAGCCTATGTTGTTCGCCGCGTTGCCGCCGCCATCGACCGAGACCGTGAAGACAAAGTTGCTCGTGCCCGCATCGCCCTCCACCTGGGTGACATCATTAATGCTTATCGAGTCCGTGTCGTCGTTGGTGATCGCCCCAAGCCCGGTGCCGTCGCCGATCGTGGCGTTGCTCGGGGCACTGAGGTTCACCGTGAAGTCCTCCGTCGGCTCCACATCGGTGTCCCCGTTGACCTGTACCGTGACCGTGGTGCTGGGGGTGCCCGCCGCTATCGTGCCGCTGCCGCCCGATATGGCCACGTAGTCGGTGCCAGCCGTCGCGGTGCCGTTGGCCGTGTTCACCGTGAAGCCTATGTTGTTCGCCGCGTTGCCGCCGCCATCGACCGAGACCGTGAAGACAAAGTTGCTCGTGCCCGCATCGCCCTCCACCTGGGTGACATCATTAATGCTTATCGAGTCCGTGTCGTCGTTGGTGATCGTATACGTAGTTGTTATTTGTGCCCCCAAAGTTGCATCTCCAGTGGCATTGTTAAGTGACAAATCAATGGTTTCATTAGTTTCAACATCTGTATCACCTGTTATCGCGAGAGTCGGTATAGGTATCGAAGAGCCACCAGGATAGGTGCCAATTGGGATATTTACCACTTGCGGCGTTGTAAATGTATAATCAACCCCATTGGAGGCAGTTCCCGTCAAATTATCAGTTACCGTTACAGTCGTAGCAACCGTTACTGTACCTGTAACCAAAAGCACTGGCAAATTGCCCCCTACATTCTCATCATCTGAACCAGTAGCCTGAGAAAACTCAACCGTAACTTGTCCTCGTGCCAATAAAAAGGAAGAGAAAAAAACAAAAAGGAAAAACATCCTCTTTGTATTGAGATTAAAACGATTTAGGGAAAAAGATTTCATTTTCATTTAGATAGGCCTTTTTAGCGAAGCAAAGCGCTAAAAATCACGCAGGTAAGCTTCCTTTAAAAGGAACTCCAATATTAAGAAAAAACTACTGCCTTGACCAAAAAATAAGGGCCAAAACACTTTTTTTTAGGCAAAGAGCAAATAATTGGGTTTAAATGGGTTGGCTACACGGTGGCAGATTCTGTTTCCGCTGATACCGCAATTTTCTTGACCAATCCCTGAAGCACCTTGCCCGGACCCACCTCTACAAATTTCTTAGCCCCGTCTTGTACCATGTTCTGTACGCTTTGGGTCCATTTTACGGGGGCGGTCAATTGGGAAATCAGATTCTTCTTTATTTCTTCTGGATTTGAAACGGCTGTAGTGGTCACGTTTTGATAAATCGGACAAGTAGGCGTGTTAAACTTGGTATTCTCAATGGCCTCAGCCAATTCTTCACGGGCGGGTTGCATCAAGGGCGAATGAAAGGCGCCCCCTACCGGAAGCACCAATGCCCTGCGAGCACCTGCTTCCTTTAATTTCTCACAGGCAGCATTTACAGCTTCTACCTCACCCGAAATCACTAACTGCCCAGGGCAATTATAATTGGCCGGCACCACGATTCCCTCCGTTTCGGCACAAATCTTTTCGACCACGGCATCTTCCAATCCCAATACGGCAGCCATGGTGCTGGGCTGAAGCTCACAAGCCTTTTGCATGGCCAGAGCACGTTTTGAGACCAATTTCAGTCCGTCTTCAAAATCCAACGTTCCATTCGCCACAAGCGCGGAAAACTCGCCCAACGAATGCCCAGCCACCATATCGGGCCTAAACTGCTCGCCCATTACCTTACCCAAAATCACAGAGTGCAAGAAAATGGCAGGCTGCGTCACCTTGGTCTGCTTTAGGTCGTCAGCCGACCCTTCAAACATGATATCGGTGATGGAAAAACCAAGAATGTCATTGGCGCGCTCAAACAATTCTTGTGCTACTGAATGATTTTCGTAAAGGTCTAACCCCATGCCCACGAATTGGGCACCTTGGCCGGGAAAAATATAGGCGTTCATAGTGTTCGGTTTAAAGGGCCAAAAATAGGGAATTTTTAGGTTTAGGGTTTTTGGGATATGGGTTACCGGTTCAAAGATGAAAGGTTAAGGATTATAAAGTTCAAGGTTTCCATTTTTCAGGTTATAATTGGAGTTTGGCAATTGGGATTTGGAATTTGCAGAAAACCCGATGCTCGGGGTCGTAAGGTTTAGACACGAATTTCACGAATTGGCACTAAGATCTCGGCATGATCTTCATGGCGACTATTATTACAGTTTTCTGTTGTTTCTAATTGGGATTGGGGATTTGGTGCTTGGCTTTTTCCTCTTGGTTCTTGACTCTTGTTTCCTGTACTTGGGCCTTATTTGTCTTTGAACCAGCCCGAATACTTCACATAGTTATTGGCAATGCGGTCTATTTCGCCCGCACTCAATTCGGCACTGACCTCTTTCAGTTTTTTTGCCGGCATGCCCGCATAAATGGTGCCTGAGGGCACATGGGTGCCCTGCGTGACCACTGCGCCTGCAGCAATAATACTATTGCTTTCAATAACACAGTCATCCATTACAATCGCCCCCATACCGATCAACACATTGTCTTTGACCGTGCAACCGTGCACTATGGCATTATGGCCAATGGAAACATTGTTGCCGATAGTGGTCGGCGACTTTTGATAGGTGCAGTGGATCACTGCCCCGTCTTGAACGTTGACCTTGTTGCCCATTTTAATAAAATGTACATCGCCCCTTACCACGGCATTGAACCAAATACTGCATTGATTGCCCATGGTCACCTCGCCCACAATGGTGGCATTTTCAGCAATAAAGCAGTCTTCCCCAAAAACTGGGGACTTTCCGTTTACTGTTTTTATTATCATGGCTGTTTGTATATTTATCTCTTCGGTCTCCGACCAAAGGTAGGAATCCACTTTCCCTTATCCAAAGGAAGGAGTTTTATGGTTTAAAGCAAACTATCTTTGAGCAAGTCCGCTAGATGTTAATAGAAAACTTGATTTTGGACTTCCGCAAAAGCGTCGGAGTAAATAAATCTCAATTATTGAGTCAACAACTACTTAAAATACGAAAGCAGATTGGCCTTTTGTGAAGCCGAGACCGAAAGCTCCTTTCCATTTGACAGAACAACACTGCCCCCTTTTCCCTTTTTATATTTTCTGATTTCGTTGACGTTTACCAAATACGATTTGTGTATACGGGCAAACGGAAAGTCTGACAGTGCCCGCTCAAAATATTTCAGGGTCTTGCTGACCAGAATTTTTCGTTCTTCCAGATAAATCTCTGTGTAATTGTCATCAGCCTTGCAGAAATAAATATCAGATACTTCCAACACCTGAAAACCATCTTGCTGCGGTAGGGTTATCTTTCCCTCTGCTTTTTTTACCTGTGGTTGTAAAATGCGGCCTTCCAAGGCATTTTCACGTTCTTTTACCTCGGCCACATAGGCCACCGCTTTCACCAGTTCGTCAATATTGATGGGCTTCATCAGGTAGTAAGCGGCGTGGCTGTTGAGGGCATCCATCGCATATTGGTTATAGGCGGTCACAAATACCGTCTCAAAGGTACGTTCTGGCAGGGCATCCAACAGATCAAAGGCATTGCCAAAAGGCATTTCCACATCCAAAAAAACAATATCGGGCTGTTTGTCGTTGATCAGTTGCAGCCCTTCTTTAATGGTGGAAGCCTCACCCAAAAGTGTCACATTCTTGCAGTATTTTTCAAGATAGTTTCGCAATATCTCACGGCTGTTTGCCTCGTCTTCCACTATAATGGCCTGTAAGTTCATCAGTCTTTTCTCAGTTTTAAGATTACCTGGGTGCCCGTCGCATCATCGTAGAGGTCTTCTATGCTCACATCAACCTTGTTTTTGTGCATATCGTTTAAAATGGCGATGCGCTTTTTGATGTTGCCCATACCCTTTGATTTCTGCTTTTTTTGGTTGGATGTTTTCAGTGCCGCAGACTGCTTTCGACCAATACCATTGTCACTGATGGATATTTGCAAAAGATCGGCATTCAATTGCCTTACCCCGATTTTCAGGAAGCCTTTTTCATCTTTATACCGAAGACCGTGCCAAATAGCGTTTTCGATATAGGGCTGCAACAACATGGGCGGGATCTCAAAAGCCCCAACATCTACGTTTTCATCGATTTCGATGGAATAGTCAAACTTGTCTGGAAACCTCGAATGTTCAAGTTTCACATAGAGTTCAAGCAGCTCCAATTCTTTTGCAAGGGGAATGAAATCTTCTTCGGAATTCTCGAGCACGGCACGCATCAACACCGAAAACTCACTCAAAAAACGGTTGGCAGACCGCTCATCGCTCTTGGCGATAAAATTGTTCACAGAGTTCAAGGCATTGAAAATAAAGTGTGGGTTCATCTGCGAGCGCAGCGACTTTAATGCCAAAAGATTGTTTGCCAATTTCTGCTGCCTGTTGCTGCGGTAATAAAAGAATGCGGTCGAAGCCATTAGCAACAATCCGAAAATCAACGAGTAGATCACCCATTTTTGGCGCTTGTTGCTTTCTTCTGACAATTGTTGCTCTGCCAATGCCAAGTTGTACTTGCTCTGTGTAAGCTCACGGTCTTGTTCAAGACTCGCAATTTGGTTCTGCTTCGCGGCAATCTCGCGGTTAAGGCGCACGGCCCGTGAAATTTCCTGCTCTTTTCGTGCATATAGCGTATCGACCAACGAAACGTATTCTTGATAGGTCTCCAACGCCTTATTGAAATCACCTTGGTAACGGTACACCTCTGACAATTTTCGGGTGGCATCTTTTTGCACCACCAAATCGTCTTCGCTATCGGCCTCTGCGATGCTTCTTTCCAAATATGGAATGGCCTCGGTCAGCTTTTCTTGGGCAATGTAGGCATTGGCAATCTTGTAGTTGATACGCTGCGGGGTAATCGAGTCTTTTTGCACATCCAACAATCCACTTGATACTTTTTCGGCAGGCAGTTGCTTTAGCTCTTTCAGACTTTTCTTTCGTAACTGTATCTCATCGTCGAACCTTTTTTCTTCACTATAAAAATCGGCCACTTTTTCATTTTCCTGAATGGCACGCTGCGGGGCCTCCTGCTTTGACAAGCGAAGCGAATTTGAAAAATAGCCCTCTGCCTCTACCGGTCGTTTTTCTTTGGCATAGGTCTCAGCAATCTTTGAATTCAGGTCAGTGACCTTCGGCGCGATCTGGTTCTTCTCGGCAATCTTCAATGCCTCGTTATAAAAATCGAGTGCCCGATCGATCTGCCCGAGCCCCTTATTGGCATCGCCGAGCCCTTCGAACATTTCAACCCGTTGATACGGCACCATACGGTTTATGTCTGTCAAAGACTCGTAGATGTTTTCAGCATCTTTAAACTGCTTGTTAAGAATATAGGTCTTGCCAAGCAACAGTGAGGTTTTTACGGTTCGGCGCTGTTCAAGGGCATACTTGAAGTTGTCAATGGCCAGGTCATATTGCTTATGGTATTGATAGATCTCGCCCAACACGGTGTAGGCATTGGCAAGTTCCTTTTTATTTCCACGCTTGCCCAAGCTTGAAATGGCCTGTACCACAAAGTCGATGCTCTTCTCAATATCCAGTTTTTTATAAAAGATGGCAGAATCTAAAAAAACCTGGTGCGTTTCTTGACGCAGCTGTTTCCGGCTAGGCTCATAATCTTCTACCAAAACCGAAATCTCTTCATTGGAACCAATCCGGTGCCTGACCGTTTCAAAATCTGGGCTTTCAACAATCAACCAATCGCCAATGGCCACCTTGATCTTGAACTCACCAAGACCGTTGGTGGTAGTATACTGGCCCTTATCGGTTCTCACCTCCACTCCAGCGATCGGGGTGTAATTTTCCTTTCCCTTTACAGACCCCTCCAACAAAAAGGTTTTCTCCCCAGGTAAATCTTGGGAGAGCAATGGGTAGGTGAACAGCAAGAACACCCAAAGTATGTACCCTTTTTTGTGCATTTAGCGCTTATTACGATGATAAACTTACTTGATTTAATGCGGACGAAAAAATGATAAAATGCCCAAAACGCGCAAAAAACAGGGCTTTTATGCCAGTGGGCTAAAAAACGGCACCCATTCACTCACTGATTGGGCGTATACACTCTTTATGGATTTTAATTACAAAAAATCGCCGATAGATTTACGCCGACAACATCAAAAACAATTCGACTATGAGAAATATCAAAAATATATTGAAATCAGGTTTTTTAGCATTGGCCATAGCAGCACCCATAGCCTGTGAGGCAAACACAAAAAAACAAGAACCAACGGTTTTGTTGGCCGAAGCCAAAAGTACCAAACCCTCAAAACAGTATGTCAAAATAGCGCTGTTGTTGGATACCAGTAACAGTATGGATGGGCTCATCAACCAAGCCAAAGCACAATTGTGGGACATCGTGAACGAGTTCAGCTATGCCCGTTGTGGCAATGATAGTCGTCCGTTACTGCAGATAGCCCTATATGAGTATGGCAATGACAACCTTTCGTCACGAGAGGGGTACATTCGTCAGGTGATAGGTTTCATCAGTAGCGATCTCGATGAAATTTCAGAAAAACTCTTTTCGCTCACTACCAATGGTGGTGAAGAATATTGCGGACAGGTAATACATACTTCTTTGAGACAATTGGACTGGGGCAAGAACAAAGACGACCTTAAAATGATCTTTATTGCCGGCAACGAACCCTTTACACAGGGCAAACTAGATTATAAGGATGCCGCCTTACAAGCAAAAGAAAAAGATGTGATCGTCAACACCATTTTTTGTGGCAATTACGAACAAGGCATCTCCACACATTGGAAAAAGGGGGCCCAATTGACCGGTGGCGATTACATGGCCATCGACCACAACCGTCAAGTAGTGCATATCGATACGCCTTACGATGATGTCATCATACAATTGAACGCAAGGCTGAACAACACCTATATCTCGTATGGCCATGCCGGTGCACGAAAAAAAGCAATGCAGGTGGCCCAAGATGACAATGCTGTAGAATTGGAAGAAGCCGTAGCGGTAAAAAGGGCCGTGAGCAAGAGTACAGGACTCTACAACAATTCTTCATGGGATTTGGTGGATGCCTCTGAGGATGCGGAATTCGATGTTTCAAAACTTGAAAAGGATGAATTGCCAGAAGAACTAAAAGGAAAATCCTCCAGAGAAATCGAAAAATTCATCGAAAGCAAAAAAGTGGAACGTGCCCGCATCCAAAAAGAGATCCAAGAACTGAACGCGAAGCGTGAGGCCTATATGGCCAAACACCAAAAAGAAGAGGCTGGTGAGCTTGAAAATGCCATGATTACGGCCATCAAGGCGCAAGCGGCCAAAAAGAACTATAGTTGGAAGTAAAATTTATTGTTGAACGCCATTTCGGTCCCGAAAGTTTCGGGAGGGGAACCATTCTCACATCGAGTTTCCCGTCCTAGCCAGACTCGAAATGGTTTTTACTTCCAAAAAGTGCTAGTAATTTGCCGCAGGACAGTAGCAATCATAACGGTTGCCCTTTTCTTGGCCAATGTCGTAACCCAAGGTAATTTGGTGAAAACCACCATTGTCAAAGCGAATGTCGCCCATTTGGTACGAATAATTGTACGAGAACATCCAATTGCCCCAGTTTACGCCCACAATCGGGGTGAAAAGCTGCAATCGTTGTTCGCCGAAGCTTCCGTCTTGTTGAAATTGGGCCCCATCAAAACTTCTTCGGTATGAGAGTCCGCCCCAAACGGTACCGAAGCTGACATCTTTATATAATTTGGCATTTAAGTCAACCGTTTTTTCTTCGGTAAACTCAGTCAACTGTAGCAATACCGATGGTTCTACCCGCCATTCACTTCTTCCAAAGACATATCCGACAGAAAATAGATAACGGCGTAGGTTATCGAATTCGGCGGCAGTGTAAAGGTCACGACCAGTGCCCAACAGATTCAGCACCGCTGCATGCGCATAAAACTCAAAAAGGCTGTACGAAACACCCAAATCTATATTGTAATAGCTGGTGGTATTTTTTACCCCGGTGACCACTGGATCGGGGATGACCGACCTAAATTCGGTTTCGTCAAGGCTGCTCAAAATAATACCGGCACTGAGACCGAACGACAATTGGTTCAACACCCTAAAATCGCTAGCCAAGCGCAAATGGTGGGCATAGGTCATTTTAAAGCCCACTTGTGAGTGGTACCCGTTTGAATCATTGAACAAGATACCACCTACCCCGCTTCTGTCGCCTACCCTAAAGTGGGCGTTGAACGTCTGTAGGCTAGGGGCCTCATCAACATTGAACCATTGCTTCCGTGCTGTCAATCGTATTTTACCGCCTTGGCCAATACCGGCCATGGATGGGTACACCAGATAATAATTATCGGCCAGATAATCAAAATACACGGGAATCCCCTCTTGGGCCCGGGATGTTGCACCAAATGCAAATGACAATATCAATACCAAAAAAAGGCGTTTCATGAAGAAGTTTGGGGTCAGTTTCATCAAGTGGCGTGTTCGAACAGTAACTATAACGCTCAATGTAATACATTATTATAAATTTTCAGCCTCATATTTCCTTTGTATTTTTGACAAAATATTTACGATGAAAGAATTTCACATCACCGTGGTTGCCACCAACAATCCAGCTATTTTGAAGTTTGAGGCCAATGATTTCTTGGTAAAGGGCAGCTATGAGTTTAAAAATATAGACGAGGCAAAAGATTCGCCCCTGGCACAGCAACTGTTCTATCTTCCGTTTATCAAAACGGTCTATATCTCGGGTAATTTCATTGCCTTGGAACGTTTTGATATTGTGGATTGGAAAGATGTCAAAGATGAAGTGGCGCAACAACTCGTAGAATATTTGAATGCCGGTGAACCCATAGTCAACGAACCCGAAACCTCAAAAAAACAAGCCATCACCGTGTACGGCGAGGTGACCCCAAACCCGGGTGTCATGAAGTTTGTGGCCAACAAAAAGATAGTTCCGGCTACCTTCGAGTTCAAGAACATTGATGAGGCCAAAGAATCTGAGCTCGCCAAGCAACTCTTTCATTTCCCTTTTGTAAAAGAGGTCTTTTTTGACGAGAACTATGTCTCGGTCACCAAATTTGACATTATTGAATGGGACGAGGCGGCCCCGCAACTACGCGAATTTATTCGAGATTATCTGGCCGATGGCAAAGAAGTGGTCTCTGCCAACGCCAAGAGCAACGAATCGCAGTCGCAATCTGTGGAAACCATAGCACTGGACGACACTTCAAAACAGATAGTGGACATCTTGGAAGAGTACGTAAAACCAGCCGTGGCAAGTGATGGCGGCAACATTCTCTTTCAATCATATGAAGAACAGAGCGGCACTGTCAATGTAATGCTCCAAGGGGCCTGTAGCGGATGCCCCTCATCAACGTTCACCTTGAAAAATGGTATCGAGAACATGCTGAAAAACATGTTGGGAGACAAGGTAAAAGAGGTGGTTGCCCTGAATGGCTGATTTTCTGCTTTCTTTAAGGGAATTGTGTGTTTTATTTTTTAACTTGAAGAAATTTAAAAATCATTGACTATGGCAGTTCTAAAAGTAATTGAAGTTTTGGCAAATTCTGACGAAAGTTGGGAAGATGCCGCAAAAAAAGCAGTGGCCCAGGCCGCAAAATCGGTTAAAAACATACGTTCGGTATATATCAACGAGCAAAGTGCCACCGTAAAAGACGGCAAAATTGATAATTATCGCGTAAACGTTAAGATAACCTTTGAAGTCAAATAAAGGGTTTTGCATTAACTTTGAGCGCCCTTTGGGGCGTTTTTTTTTGACATTATTTTAAAGATATTATGGCTAGAATTTTTTCAGTATGCACCCTTTTTGTGTTTTTGCTGAGTGCATGTGCCCAAAAGAAGGAAGAGATGAAGCACAAATACACCAATGCCCTGATCAACGAGACAAGCCCATACCTGCTACAGCATGCGCACAACCCGGTCGATTGGCAGCCTTGGAAGCCCGAAGTGCTCGAAAGGGCGCAAAAAGAGAACAAACCGCTGCTTATCAGCATTGGCTACGCAGCATGCCACTGGTGCCATGTTATGGAAAGGGAGTGTTTTGAAGATGAAGAGGTGGCCAAGTTGATGAACGAAAACTTTATAAACATAAAAATTGACCGCGAAGAGCGCCCCGACGTAGACCAAATTTACATGGATGCCATACAGATGATGTCTGGCAATGGGGGCTGGCCCCTCAATATCGTGGCCCTTCCCGACGGCCGTCCTTTTTGGGGCGCCACTTATCTTCCCAAAGAAAACTGGGTCAAATCATTGAACCAACTCATAGACCTCTACAACAACCAACCTGAAAAAATCCGAAGCTACGCCAGCAATCTGGCCAAGGGAATAAAGGCTGTAAACCTGGTAGAGAACAAAGAAGAGGGCACCCCCTTTACAAACCAACAGCTCGAAAGCACCGTCGAAAACTGGTCAAAATATTTCGATACGTACCTGGGCGGTTACAAAAGGGCGCCCAAGTTTATGATGCCCAATAATCTCGATTTTCTGCTGCACTATGGTACGGCCAAAAATGACGATGCCATTTTGGAGTATGTGAACACCACCCTTACGCGCATGGCATACGGCGGTATTTTTGACCATGTCGGCGGTGGCTTTTCGCGCTACTCGGTCGATACCAAATGGCATGTGCCCCATTTTGAAAAAATGCTCTACGATAACGGGCAATTGGCCAGTCTATATGCCAAAGCCC
This sequence comes from Flagellimonas lutaonensis, assembly GCF_000963865.1. Lineage (NCBI taxonomy): Bacteria > Pseudomonadati > Bacteroidota > Flavobacteriia > Flavobacteriales > Flavobacteriaceae > Flagellimonas > Flagellimonas lutaonensis. The sequence continues at coordinate 2,085,527 of NZ_CP011071.1, read as the reverse complement.
ATGCAGCTACCAAGAACGAATACTATAAAGAGGTGGTCGAGCAGACCATTGATTTTGTCAAAGAAGAACTGACCGATGAAAGCGGTGGGTTCTATTCATCATTGGATGCCGATAGCCTTGATGAGACAGGCGAATTGGAGGAAGGTGCCTATTATGTTTGGACGGAGGATGAGCTAAAAACATTACTCGAAGGGGATTTTGACATTTTCAAAGACTATTTCAACATCAATTCATATGGCCTCTGGGAAGATGGGAACTATGTTTTGATACGTGACAAGTCTTCAGAAGAAATCGCCAAAAAAAATGAAATATCCTTGGAAGCATTGGAGGAGCGCATTGACCATGCCCTATCAGTTCTGAAGAAAGCCCGTGAAAAAAGGGAAAAGCCCCGTCTCGATGATAAGATACTGACCGCTTGGAACGGACTTATGCTTCAGGGATTGGTAGATGCCTATCGTTATATCGGTCACCCCGAATATTTGGATATGGCCCTAAAGAATGCCCGGTTTATCAAAGACAATATGTTCAAAGAAGATGGAGGGCTGTTTCGAAACCACAAAGAGGGCAAAAGCACCATCAATGGGTTTTTAGATGATTATGCCACCGTTATCGAGGCCTATATTTCCCTTTACGAGGTTACGTTTGAAGATGAGTGGCTCCAACATGCCAAAAAACTTACAGATTATGCCATAGAACACTTTCAAGACAGCGAAAACCAATTGTTCTTCTACACTTCTGACGATGATGATTCGTTGATCAGAAGGTCGGTCGAGACCTATGACAACGTCATTTCTTCATCGAATTCAATCATGGCCAAAAACCTTTTGAAACTTCACAAACTGTACCCCGAAGAGCCCTACGGGGTTATTATGGCAAAGATGGTCAACAATGTTCAAGACAATTTTGTTGAAAACGCACAGACCTTTGCCAATTGGTTGCACTTGGTGCTCTACCGTAACAACAATTTTTATGAAATTGCCATCGTTGGCGATAATTACAAGCGTCTGGGCAAAGAGGTTGCACAGTACTACATACCCAACAGTGTGCTGGTGGGCTCAGAAAAAGATGGCCCCATAGAACTGCTGAAAAACAGGTACAGTGAGGGTGAGACGCTCGCCTATGTCTGTATCGAAGGTACTTGTAAGCTACCCGTCAGCACTTCTTCCGGGGTATTGGAGCAGATTGAATCTTTTGAGCAAAACTAAACAGGATATGCATTAACCAAATTTCTAGCAGCCCTTAAATTTGTCCCAAAAATGCAAGAAAGTATGGATCGACTGAAAAACTACGAACAGCATATCGACAATGCCATCGATTGGTTCTGGAACATTGTGCCCGACCTTGTTCTGGCCATTATCATTTTTATAGTAGGCCTATGGCTGATCAGAATGATCAATAAACTGGTTCGAAGGTTCTTCGATAAGAAAGACTATGATGAAACGCTTGAGACCTTTCTGCAGAGCTTTATCAGTATTTCGCTGAAGGTTATTCTTTTCGTGTTGGTGGTCACCCAATTAGGGGTCAAGACCTCATCGTTGGTTGCCATGATCGGTGCCGCTGGCCTTGCGATAGGCTTGGCGTTGCAGGGATCTTTGGCAAACTTTGCAGGAGGCATCCTGATTTTGTTTTTCAAACCTTTTAAAGTGGGTGATTTTATATCGGCCCAAGGAGTAGACGGTACGGTAAAGGAAATCTCAATCTTCAACACCAAACTGAATACTTTTGGCAACCAGTTGGCCATTGTACCCAATGGGCAGCTCTCTAACGGCAATATCGTGAACTACAGTGCAGAGAACCTAAGAAGGGATAAATTCGAGGTTGGCATCGGCTATGGTTCCAACATCAAAAAGGCTAAAGATATTCTATTGCAGATCTGTGCCGAGAACGACAAAATATTAAAGGATCCCGCTCCTGAGGTTTATGTAGGTGAGCTGGCCGATAGTTCGGTCAATCTAAGCCTTCGTTTTTGGGCCACCAACGAAGATTTCTGGTCTGCTCATTTCTATGTGGTTGAACAGACCAAGCTTCGATTTGATGACGCGGGAATCGAAATACCATTCCCGCAGCGGGTGGTATACCAAATGGATGACTAGCCCTTCTTTTTTTGAAGGATAAAATCCTTGAGATAGAACGGTTCAAAGTAGGCCACATCCTCAAACTGGCCTGCTTTGAATTTCTCATGGGATAGAAAGGCCATTTCCCTTGCAGAAGGAAAAGCCTCGGTATGGAACTTGAAGTTTTTGTGCACAGCAAGCAATTCTTGGCATTTTTTTGCCCCACTGCCCGTCAAATGGATCTTTTGATACTTCTTAAATTCTTGAAATGATTCTTCATTGATGACTTCGGCCCTGGTACCACGTATTTCTTTATGTTCGTGGTCATATACTGCGGAATAGACCTCCATCCTTTTGGCATCCAGCATCGGTATAACCACCTCACCGGGCTCCATCTTCAATTGGGCCGCGAGACTTTCAAGGGTGGGTATTGATATCAAGGGCAGGTCAAGTGCATAACAAAGCCCCTTTGCCGATGACACACCAATGCGCAAACCCGTGTAAGAGCCAGGACCCTTGCTCACAGCAACGGCATCTAGATCAGAAAGGGCAAGCGATGCCTGCCTCAGCGCCTCTTCGACAAAGACGTGCAACTGCTCTGAATGCGAGTAGTTCACCGAATTTTCCTCGACCAATGATGCCACCTTACCATCAACTGCGACACATACCGAGCAATTGGTGGTGGCCGTTTCTAAATTCAAGATGTTTGCCATGGGGCGAAGATAAAAAGACCCCGCAGGTTTTAAAACCTGTGGGGCCAAGAAAACATTATACTTTCATCTTAATCCAATGATAGGGGAAGTCCGAAGTAGAACTCCAGTATTTTCAGTCTAAAGATGTAATCATATTTTGTTCGAATGGCATCGGCCTCGGCATTGTCGAGACGTGCTTGTGCCTGACTGAAGTCAAAGGAGTTCATAAGACCCACATCAAAACGCTCTTTGGCGTATTCGTATGCAACCCTTCTTGCTTCCAGTGTTTTTAGAGCCGCTTCATAAGCTTTTTCAAAAGTGGCCACATCGACATAGGCCTGTTGTATGTTTGATTCTAGATCAAGTTTATCCTGTTCTAGCTGAAGCTTTGCCCGTTCAAGGTTAATTTTTGACCTCTTTACACTGTTACGGGTGTTCCAACCATTGAAAATAGGTATGTTGAGCTGCGCTCCGTACGAGATACCATCAAAGATCCACAATTGATCTATGAAACCTGGTGTAAAGGTACCACCGGAACCATCTGGTACAGAGCCCGTAGCATCAGAATATCTAGTGCCATATTGAAAGAACCCGGTCAATGTTGGCAGGTAGGCGCCTTTGGCAATCTGTAGGTCTTTCTCGGCCAATTCAACATTCGATTCTGAAAACTTGATGTCATTTCTAAAAGATAATGCCTTATCAAAAATAACTTTCGCAGGGTTCTTTAATATATCTGATGGCGGCACCTCAAACTCTTCATCGGCAATGTCAAAATTCTCGTAGTCGGTAATCTGCAGCAGTTGCGCCAGATTGACCCTCGATATCAACACCAAGCTCTCGCCGTTTACGATCTGCTGTTCTTGGTTGGCAGCAGTTGCCTCAATCTCCAGCAGATCGCCACGGGGCACCACACCAGATTCAACCAACTCTTTGGTGCGCTTTAGGTCTTGCTCTGTAACTGCATATTGTGCCCTAAAGGTTCTCAGCTGCTCTTTGTTCGAGAGTACTTGCAAATAGGCATTGGCCACATTAAGGCGAATGTCATCCTTTAAATCATCCAAGCGATATTGGTTGGCAATGGCATTTAACTTTGCGCGGTGCAATTGCCTAACATTTCTCAAACCATTGAAAAGTGTGATGTTCGAGCTAAAACCACCATTCATGTTAAAGGTGGTTTGGTTGCCTGTAACCGGTATGTTAGAGGTACTTACAATGGTAAATCCCACGTTCTTTGAAGCAGTTGCATTGGCATTTAGGTTGGGCAATAAATCCCCAATGGCATCCGATTTATCGATTTTGGCGTTTTCAAGGTCGAGTTCGAACTGTTCTATGGTCAAGTTGTTGTCAACTGCGTAGGCCACACATTCTTCCAAGGTCCATTTCTTCATTTGCGCCTCGGAGAAAGACATGGCAAAAACCACCAGCAACAGCGTTATTAGATTTCTCATTCGTTTCTTGATTTTTTGTTGGAAATTGTTGATTATACTGGGCATTTTGTTATTCTGATTCTTCACCTTCTTCCTCTAGGCCCTTTTTAATCGGTTCGGTTTTGTTCCATTGCTTTACCTCGTCTTCTTCTGTCAAGCCTGATACAATCTCAACATTGATTCCATCAGATATTCCAATTTCAATGTCACGTCTTTCAAACTCTTGCTCACCTACCGCAACTTCTACATAGGGCTTATCAGTCTCTTTATCAAATTGCAACAGCGCTTCGGGGATAACCAAAATGCTATCCTTTTTTTCCAAAGTCAATGATGCGTTTGCACTGTAACCGGCCCTAACCATAAAATCATCATCCACCTCAACATCTCCCTCAATCTTAAATTGAACTGCTCCGGCTTCTTCTACCCCTTTGGGGGCAATGAACTTCAACTTTGCATCAAACTCTTTGTCTTCAATGGCTCCCAAACTAATTTTCAACGGCATGCCCACTTTTAGCTTCCCTACTTCGCCTTCATCAACTTTCCCTTCAAAAATCATCTTGCCCAAATCAGCAATGGTCGCGATAGTGGTGCCATCATTAAAATTGTTACTCTGAATTACTTGGTCACCCTCTTCAACAGGAATCTCCAAAATGGTACCATCTACGGTAGCGCGAATGTTGGTATTGGCACTGGAAGAGCCTCCTGCCGAACCTTTAAGGATAATCTGATAATCGTTCTGGGCATTTTCGAGCTCCAACTTGGCTTGCTCATACTGCAGTTGAAGGTTTTGAAAATCTTGCGCAGAAACGACCCCCTTGTCAAAAAGTTTTTTATTTCTATTGTATTCGATTTCAGCATTGTTCAATGCAACCTTGGCGTTGTTGACCCTGCCCCTAGCTTGGTAAAGAGCCTGTTCGTTGGGCACCACCTTGATTACGGCTATCAAATCTCCAGCTTTGACCTTATCACCCTCTACTTTGTATATCTTTTCGATAATACCAGAAATCTGAGGTTTGATCTCAATCTCATCTTCAGGAATTACTTTGCCTGTTGCCACGGTTTTCTTTTCAATACTTGAAATAAATGGCTTATGGGTTTCATATTCAATCGGTGACTTACTGTTAGATTTGATAAAAAAGGAAGCTGCCCAAAGCGCCCCTATTACCAAAACCGCTAGTCCTACCCATTTTAAAATTTTCTTCATTTTCTGATTATTTAGTTTAATTCAATGGTTGTATTTATTCTTCTCTAAGGGCATCAATTGGTTTTATGCTGACGGCCCGTTGTGCCGGAATCAATCCTATCACCACCCCTAGTACCATCATCAACAAAAATGCGCCCAAGACGTATGGTATCGGAACTGTGGGATTGGTATAGGGAAATTCGATGCCTTGTGTTGCACTATCGACAATCTTTAAAACCACAGCGCCTAGAATTATGCCAATAATTCCAGAAATCAAGGTGAGAAACAGACATTCTAAAACTATTAATGTACGAACCTCTCCCGGTGTAGCACCTAAAGCTCTTCGAACGCCCAGCTCTTTGGTACGTTCTTTTACTGAAATCAATAAAATTGCTCCAATACCGATTATTCCGGCCAATATGGTGGCAATACCCACAATTAGTGATATAAAGGTCAATCCTTTTGAAAAACCCATGATTCTGTTGAACACCTCGCCAAGATTGAATGTGCCAAACGCCCTCTCATCTGTGGGGTCCACACGATGGATGCTTTTTAAGACAGATTTGACGTCTTCCTCTACTTTTATGACATCTGCATCATCATATGCTGCAATCGAAAACCAACCAACCTCATCTCCAGAATTGTATAATCTTCTATAAGTTGTAAAAGGAATAAAAATATCGCTATCGGAGTCAAATGGTGCTGTGGGTACAAACTTATGTACACCCACGACTTGAAAGTAGATGCCATCAATACGTATATAACCCCCTACAGGGTCTTCATCTTCTTCAAAAAGTTCTTGTTGGGTTCTTTCGCCTATGACACATACTTTGCGAGCTTGCTCAATATCATCATCGTTGATAAAGCGACCCCCGTTGTAGATCTTTTTGGTTGCTATCTTGGTGAAGACAGGGAAATCACCATACACAGGGTAATTACCTGATTTTTGCCCCCTTGCAATAGAAGCAGGGGATGAACCAAAAGTTCCCTTTACGTTTCTCGGGGCGATATATTGAATCTCAGGAATCCTATTTTCAAGCACCGTGGCATCACCCAATTTCAACTGTAGTCGTCTACCTGTCTTAAACCCGGAATATGGCTTGCTTGTACTTTGGGCCCAAGCAAAAAGACTGTTCATAGCTACGGTCTCAAATGACTTTTCAAAACCATTGTCCATACCTTTGGCTGCCCCAGACATGGCAATATACACGAAGATACCCCACAGGACCCCGACCACGGTGATAATTGTACGTATCTTGTTTTTTCGGATAGACCCGAAAATTTCTTGCCAAGTATTTCTGTCAAATAATAATCTCATATCATTCGTCCCTTAAGGCAACAATAGGTTTTATTCTTGCCGCACGCCTAGCGGGAATATAGCCCGCCAAGGCCCCAAATAATATCAGGAATATGGTGGCAATTATTGCCAGTCCAGTGTTGATATATGGGTTTTTTATAAAGTAGTCTTCGAGGCTTGTACCCAATGATTGTAAAATGGCCAATCCAATCAACATACCTAGATATCCAAAAATCGTAGTGATAAAAATTGACTCCAGAAGAATGGAACCAATCACGGATGCAGGGGTAGCTCCCATGGCCTTTCTGATGCCGATTTCCTTTGTACGCTCTTTTACAACAAAAACCATGATATTGCTGATACCGATTATGCCTGCAACCAAGGTGCCGAGCGCAAAAACAGAGGCTATTATGCCAAGTACATTGGCAAATTGCTGGTTCTGTTTTAATTGATCCGCCACATTTCTTATGAAAATTCCATTTTGATCTTGTGGGCTTATATATTTTTTTTCTCGCAAAAACTTATCAAGGCTTTTCTCAAAAGCCATTGCACCTGCATAACCGATTTCTGGTTTGAACCCTAAAATAATCTGATCAATTTTATCATTGTTCTTTTCAATCAATTGCCGGGTAGTGTACGGAATATAGATGTTTCGTTCCTCATTATCGCCTCCATCATCTTGAAAAACACCGATGACCTTAAAAACGCTGCCACCGATATCAATATAATTGCCCAAGGCATTTTTTTGCCCGAATAAATCTTTTTCAACCAATCTACCTATGACAGCATACTTGGTCTTATTTTCAATATCTTCTTCATTGAGGTATCGACCTTTCATGATTATGGTCTTCTCTGCAAATTGGTGACCGGGAGCAACCGCTCGGGTAGTGTAATTATTCGATTCTTCTTTGTACTTCACCAAGGCACTCCTAGTTATTCTTGGAGTCACATAATCTATGAACAAGGGAAAGTTTTTCTCAATATCTGCAATATCTGAATTGTCAAACTCTATTCTACGGTTTGATTTATAGCCTTTATACGGAATGGTGGTCCGGCCAGGAAAAACAAAAAAGGTATTGGTGGCATCATCATTGAAAAATTCATTGAAGGTGTTTTTCAAACCATTTGTGAGCCCAACCAGAGAAACAAAAATCAGTATTCCCAAGGCCACGGTAAAACCGGCAAGAAACGTACGGAGTTTGTTCTTGCGTATTGAAACGAATATTTCTTGCCAAGTATCTCTACTGAACATATTGTGCTGCCCTTACTTGTTTAATTTTTTCGTCTTTTTCAATGATTCCGTCTTTGAGGTGCACTATTCTTTTGCACATATGTGCAATATCTTCTTCGTGGGTCACTACTAAAATGGTATTTCCTTCATCGTTGATTTTCTGTATGAGATCCATAATCTCATAAGAGGTCTTACTATCCAAGGCTCCGGTAAGTTCGTCAGCGAGCAGCACTTTTGGTTCGGCCGCCATGGCACGGGCTATGGCCACCCGTTGTTTTTGCCCTCCAGAAAGTTCGTTGGGCAAGTGATGTGCCCACTCTTTAAGGCCAACTTGCTCTAAATATTTCATGGCCTTTTCTTGCCGTTCTTTTCGAGGCATTCCTTGATAGTACAGGGGGAGTGCTACATTCTCCGCAGCATTCTTGTAGTTGATGAGGTTGAAAGACTGAAAAATAAACCCTAAAAACTTATTGCGATATCGGGCTGCTTTAGTTTCCGTAAGGTTTTTAATAGGAACTCCGTCCAATATATACTCGCCTGAGTCTGCTTCATCCAACATGCCCAAAATGTTCAAAAGGGTTGATTTTCCTGAGCCAGAAGACCCCATTATGGCAACCAGTTCCCCTTCTTTAATGGAAAAGTTCAATCCTTTCAACACATGAAGGGAATTGCTCCCCATTTTATAGGACTTGTGAAGGTCTTTTATTTCTATCATTTTTGGTTAATTAGCTATCTCGTAACGGAAACCCGCCAATATGACTCATAAGATGTTAAATTGTTACAAGAATTGATTAAAAAATTTGTTAAATCATCAGTTTGCCGTCACTTCGGGCTCCACTGAATTCCATACTTTAATTTTATCATCGGCCCCTATACCCGATTTTACCTCAACAAAAATACCATCGCTGATACCGAGCTCAATGTCTTTTCTCTCGAACTGCTGTTCACCGGTTTCAACCTCTACAAAGGGTTTTTTTGTATCGGGGTCAAATTGAACAAGGGCCTCTTTCAGGGCAAGTACGCTGTCTGCACGTGCCAATATTATGGAGGCATTGGCACTGAGCCCCGCTCTAATGAAAGTCGTGTCTTGCTTGCTAAGGGTTCCTTTGATCTCGAACTGGATGGCACCGTTCTCTTCTTTTCCCTTAGGGGCGATGTAGTCAAGTACCGCATCAAAGACTTGGTTTTCGATGGCCCCTACGGTAATCTCTAAAGGGAGGTTCTCTTTGATTTTTCCAACTTCAGATTCATCGACCTTTCCTTCGAATATCATTTTTTCAACATCTGCTATGGCCGCAATGGTAGTTCCTTCATTGAAATTATTGCTTTCTATTACTTGGTTGCCTTTTTCGACCGGAACATCGAGTACCATACCGCTCACCGTAGCGCGTATCAAGGTGTTTGCCTGATTGCCATATCCACTTGCCGTACCGGTTTTGATAATATCATAACGCTTGTTGGCGGCATTATAGGACTGTTTTGCCTGGTCATAGGCTACTTGGGCCCTTTCAATGTCAGCTTGCGATATGACCCCTCTTTCAAACAATGACTTTTGCCGGTCGTAGTTGCGTTTTTGGTCGTCTAAATTGATTTTTGCCTGGTCGATGGCATCTTTGGCATCATTGAGCGCATTCAAATTTGGTACTACCTTGATCTTGGCGATCAAATCGCCTGACTTCACATAATCGCCGCCTTCTACATAGACCTCCTCTATAACACCTGAAATATTGGGTTTTATCAGTACCTCTTCCAAGGGCAAAATACTTCCGGTCGCGACCGTTTTTTTAATGATGGTCTGTTTGGTGGGTGTCTCGGTAGCGTAGATTACCGGGTCTTGCGAATTTTTTTGGTACAAATAATACATGGCACCACCAAATGCGATGACGATTACCAAAAGGATAACAATGGTTACCGATTTTTTCATTTTTCAGTTATTTGATTGATTAATATTATTCATTTCTGAGCGCTTCAATTGGTTTTACCCGAATGGCACTCTGTGCCGGTATGAACCCCGCCAAAAACCCGGAAACGACCAAGACCAACAAAGCGGTGGCCACAACTTGTATACTGACACTTGGGTTCATGAACATGTCTACGGGCCCTACATTTTCTAATAGGGCATTGACCCCGTAAATAAAGACCGCTCCGAAAATTATGCCCGCCATGCCCGATATGATGGTCAAGAATATCGACTCCATCAATACCTGTTTCTTTATAGACCATGGGTCTTCGCCCAGTGCCCTACGTATACCTATTTCTTTGGTTCGTTCTTTTACCACAATAAGCATGATGTTGCTCACCCCGATTATGCCCGAAAGCAGCACAAAAGTGCCTACTATTATGGCAATCCATCGCATGCCCGCAAACAAACTTTCAACCCGATTGTACTGTTCGTACAGGTCAAAATAGCCGATGGCACGGTTGTCTTCCGGATGAACCTTGTGCTTTTTCTTCATCACCTCGATGATCTTCTCTTTGAGCACTGAAATCGAATGGCCGTCTTCTGCCGTGATGGCCATCCATCCTACATCTTCACCACGGTTGAAGGCCTGAGAGAAAGCAGTGAACGGCACAAAAATTTCTTTTTGCCCCTCTTCGCCCCCATCACTACTATTTTTCTTGTAGGTGCCCACCACTAAAAAGTTTACTCCCTGAATCTTGATATAGGTGCCGAGTACTTCTTCACCTTTATCATAGAGGTCATTTCGCACGCCTTGCCCGATAATCGCGATTTTTCGTTTCTCGTTGATATCATTGTAGTTGATGAACCTTCCCGAGGTGATGGTCATCGGGTCTTGGTTGATGATTTCAGGATAATCACCATATACATTGTAGGCGCCCGCATTTAGCCCCCTTACCACATTGTTGCCACCCGAACTAAATCCGCCCAGTTGATTTCGTGGTGATATAAACCGTAGGTTCGGCACATTATCGCGAATGGTCTGCACATCTTCGCGCTTGAACTCGAAACGACGGTCTTTAGGGAGGCCCTCATAGGGTTTCGTAGTTCTGCGCGTCCACATGAACATGGTATTGGTGGCAATATCACCAAAGTCTTGGTTGATACCGTTTTCAAGCCCTTTGCCAGCGGCCAACAGCAGAATGAGTATAAATATGCCCCAAAAGACACCAAAGGCTGTCAACACGGTTCTAAACCAGTTACTGGTCAATACCTCTAAAATTTCTTTCCAGCGATCTCTATTGAACACTTTTTGGGGTTTATGTGTTTGTGTTTCGTTTTAGGGGCCCGTTAGCGCCCAACCCGACTAATCAGACTCTTTTGGTTTATCGATCATTCGTCTCTCAGGGCCGCAATCACTTGAATTTTGGCCGCTCGCCAAGCAGGAAAAAATCCCGCAATGGTTCCTGCCAAAATCAATACCAGTACGGTGGCAATGGCTACATTCAAATCGACCGAGGGATTTACCACATAATCTATTTCAACATTCGGGCCAACAAGTTCCAGCAACAGCATGCTCAATATCAACCCGCCAAAACCTGAAATCGCCGTTACGAAAATAGATTCGTGAAGAATCATCCCCACTATCGACCACGGTTTGGCCCCAAGGGCTTTTCTAATGCCAATTTCACGGGTTCGCTCTTTGACCACGATCAACATGATGTTACTGACACCCACGACCCCCGCAATAATGGTACAGACACCTACAAACCAAAAGAACAACTTGATGTTTCCTGTTAAACTATAGTACCGTTTGGCCTCTTCCATGGCACTCCATACCTCCAGGGCACTCGTGTCCTCGGGCGCAATGGTATGTACCTGCTGCAAATGTGTTTTTAGCCCGTTTTTAAACCTTGTGGCCTCAGCAACAGCTTGGTCAAAATTTTCCATCGGCGGCAGGGCAAATGACATGTTGTTTACCCGGTCACCACCATTGAATACCCGTTGTGCAGTGGTTATTGGAATATAAATCCGTTCTTCTTCACGGTCTTCATATTCTTTATAAATGCCGATTATCTTAAAGGGTATGCCACTGATGTTTATAAACTCACCGATTGGTGTCTCCACCCCGTTGAATACGTCTGTCTTTATTTTTTTTCCTATAATGGCTACCTTGGCGGTGGAGGTCTCATCTTGGTAGTTGATAAACCGACCCTCTATCATTTGGGCGTTTTCTATAAACTGAAACTGATGTGAGACGCCTTGAACGCTATACACCAAAGCCTCCTTACCATAATTCACCGATACACCGCGAACAAACAACCGTGGTGATTCGTATTCGATCACATCGTCAAAAAGTGTTGTGGAGGTAGAAAAATTATCGTTTGTCAGCTGAATGCGCCGACCAGGGTTCAGCCCTTTGTATTCTTTCGAGGTTACCCCTGGCCACACCCAAACACTGGTGGCCGCGTCTTGTTCAAATTCGCGTTGTATGCCATTTTGCATACCATTGCCAAAACCCAATAAAACCACAAGGATGAATATACCCGATGCCACGGAAAGACCCGTCAAAAAAGTGCGAAGCTTGTTCTTACGGATGGTATCGAAAATCTCTTGCCATCTTTCTAGATCGAACATTGGGTTGGTGTTTCTTGATTGATGAAATACGTCGACGTACTTACATAAGACAGCAAATAACCTACTTTGTTACAGTATCGGCCGAAAAAAAATGTTAAAAACCCATTCCTATTTTTTCAATTTGCGATAGACGAAGAAAAAAATGGTGGCCACAATAACATACGGGATGGCCATCAGGTATAGAATACCATTATTGATGCCCTCGGCAGCCTTTCCATCGGCCTCACTCTCGAGCACTGCCCTGCACATAGAGCATTGCGCTTCCGCCACGGTCGGAAGCAACAAAAGCAATATCATTATTAAAACAACCCTGTGCATCATTGGTAATAAGGTGAGATCATCCAGTACACCACTACCCCGGTAATGGCCACGTACAACCATATCGGAAACGTTATCTTGGCAAGCTTTCGATGTTTTTCGAATTGCTTTAAATAGGCCTTAGCATAGGTTCTCAACACCAGTGGTATTATTACTATGGACAATAAGATATGTGAGACCAGAATAAAGAAATACACATATCGCAACACCCCTTCACCTCCATAAGGTGTTGAATCAGAGGTCATGTGATAGGCCACATACATCAACAAAAACAACAATGACAATACA